>NZ_VDMO01000010.1 GCF_006335125.1 Deinococcus radiopugnans ATCC 19172 | reverse complement strand
TGGTGGAACTGCCCGAAGGCGTGGAAATGGTGATGCCCGGCGACAACATCACCTTCACCGTCGAGCTGATCAAGCCCATCGCCATGGAAGAAGGCCTGCGCTTCGCCATCCGTGAAGGCGGCCGCACTGTCGGCGCCGGCGTTGTCACCAAGGTTCTGGAGTAATAGCAATGGTTGCCCCGAAGATTCGCATCAAACTGCGTGGTTTCGACCACAAGGCGCTGGACCAGTCCGCGAGCAAGATCGTGGACACCGTCCGGCGCACCGGGGCGGACGTGAGCGGCCCAGTGCCGCTCCCCACCCGCATCCGCCGCTTCTGCGTGCTGCGCTCGCCCTTCGTCAACAAGGACAGCCGCGAGCACTTTGAAATCCGCACCCACAACCGTCTGGTGGACATCATGAACCCCACCAAGAAGACCATCGACTCCTTGATGACCCTGGACCTGCCCACCGGCGTGGACATTGAAATCAAGACGGTGGGAGGCCGCGCGTGAAGGGCCTGCTGGGAACCAAAATCGGCATGACCCAGATCTGGAAGGGCGACCGCGCCGTTCCGGTGACGGTGGTGCTGGCTGGCCCCTGCCCCGTCGTGCAGCGCAAGACCGCGCAGACCGACGGCTACGAGGCTGTTCAGATTGGCTTTGCCCCCAAGGCGGAGCGCAAGGTCAACCGCCCGGCGATGGGTCACTTCAAGAAGGCCGGGGTGTCCCCCGTGCGCTTCCTGCGTGAATTCCGTGACTTCGCTCCCGAAGGCGACACCGTAAACGTGGATATTTTCGCCGAGGGTGAGAAGATCGACGCGACTGGCACCAGCAAGGGCAAGGGCTTCCAGGGCGTTATCAAGCGCTGGCACTTTGCCGGCGGCCCGGCCAGCCACGGTACCAAGAAGTGGCACCGTCGCCCCGGCTCCATCGGTCAGCGCAAGACGCCTGGCCGCGTGTACAAGGGCAAGAAAATGGCCGGTCACATGGGCATGGACCGCGTCACCGTCCAGAACCTGGAAGTGGTGGAAGTGCGCGCCGGCGAGAACCTGATTCTGGTCAAGGGCGCGATCCCCGGCGCCAACGGCGGCCTCGTGGTCCTGCGCGGCGCGGTCAAGACGCGCACGCCGAAGGGAGGCAAGTAAACATGGCGCAGATTAACGTCATCGGACAGAACGGTGGTCGTCAGATCAGCCTGGACCTGCCCGAAGCCAACGCAAACGTGCTGCACGAAGTGGTGACCTGGCAGCTGGCCAGCCGCCGCCGCGGCACCGCGAGCACCAAAACCCGCGCGCAGGTCAGTGCCACCGGTAAGAAGATGTACAGCCAGAAGGGCACCGGCAACGCCCGTCACGGCGACCGCACTGTTCCGACCTTCGTGGGCGGCGGCGTGGCCTTTGGTCCCAAGCCCCGCAACTACGGCTACACCCTGCCCCGCAAGGTGCGTCAGCTTGGCTTGGCGATGGCCCTCTCGGACCGTGAGCAGGAAGGCATGCTCACCGCCGTGGACGGCTTCGGTCTGGACGGCAAGACCAAGAGCTTCATCTCCTGGGCCAAGGACAACGGCATGAACGGCACCGAGAGCGTGCTACTCGTGACCGACGACGCTGTGGTTCGTCAGGCTGCGCGCAACGTGCCGTGGGTCACCGTGATGGCCGTCGCCGGTTTGAACGCCTACGACATCCTGCGCCATGACCGCCTGGTGATCGACGCCGTGGCGCTGGAACCCGCGCAGGACGAGCAGACTGAAGAAGAGGGTGCCGCATGAGCTACTACGACATCATCCACCAGCCGGTGATCAGCGAGAAGGCGTACGCAGGCATGGAGCGCGGCGTGTACTCGTTCTGGGTCAGCCCCAAGGCCACCAAGACCGAGATCAAGAGCGCCATCCAGCGTGCCTTCGACGTGTCCGTGGTGGGCATCAGCACCATGAACGTGCGCGGCAAGCAGAAGCGCGTGGGCCGTTTCATGGGCACCCGCAACGACCGCAAGAAGGCCGTGGTCCGTCTCGCCGAGGGTCAGCGCATCGAGCAACTCGAAGGCCAGGCCTAAGGAGAGATTGAATATGGCCGTTAAAAAGTACCGTCCGTATACCCCGTCGCGCCGTCAGATGACGACCGCCGACTTCAGCGGGCTGACCAAGAAGCGCCCCGAAAAGGCGCTGACCGAGGGCATCGGCAAGTCCGGTGGCCGCAACAACCGGGGCCGCATCACCAGCCGCTTTATCGGCGGCGGGCACAAGCGTCTGTACCGCATCATCGACTTCAAGCGCCGCGACAAGTCCGGTGTGGTGGCCAAGGTCGCCGCGATTGAGTACGATCCCAACCGCAGCGCCCGCATCGCCCTGCTGCACTACGCCGACGGCGAGAAGCGTTACATCCTGGCCCCCGAGGGCCTGAAGGTGGGCGCCACCGTCAACGCCGGCCCCGAAGCCGAGCCCAAGCTGGGTCACGCCCTGCCGCTGCGCTTCGTGCCGGTGGGCGCCGTGGTGCACAGCGTGGAACTCGTTCCTGGCAAAGGCGCGCAGATGGCCCGCAGCGCCGGCACCAGCATTCAGGTGCAGGGCAAGGAAAGCGACTACGTGATCCTGCGCCTGCCCAGCGGCGAACTGCGCCGCGTGCACAGCGAGTGCTACGCCACCATCGGTACGGTGGGCAACGCCGAGCACAAGAACATCAACCTGGGGAAAGCTGGACGCAGCCGCTGGCTGGGCCGCAAGCCGCACCAGCGAGGCAGCGCCATGAACCCGGTGGATCACCCACACGGCGGTGGTGAAGGCCGCACCGGCGCAGGCCGCGTGCCTGTCTCGCCGTGGGGTCAGCCCAGCAAGGGCCTGAAGACCCGCCGCAAGCGCAAGGTCTCTGACCGCTTCATCATCACCCGCCGCGGCGGGAAGTAAGGAGGGCGAACCCTATGCCCCGTAGCCTCAAGAAAGGCCCGTTCGTCGACGGCCACCTGCTGCAAAAGGTGGACGCCCAGAACGAGAAGAAAGACAAGCGCGTGATCAAGACGTGGTCGCGCCGCTCCACCGTGGTTCCCGAGATGATCGGCCACACCATCGCCGTGCACAACGGCAAGCAGCACATCCCGGTGTTCGTGAACGAGCAGATGATTGGTCACAAGCTCGGCGAGTTCTCGCCCACGCGCAGCTACCGCGGCCACGGCAGCGAGAAGAGCAGCAAGGGGAGCAAGAAGAAATGACCGCTGCCACCTCCAACGCTGCCCCCGAGCAGACCTACCGCAACAAGAAAGAGCGCAAGCAGCTCGTCAAGCTGCGCCGTCCCGGCTACGCCGTGGCCAAGTACGTCCGCATCAGCCCCCGCAAGGTGCGTCTGGTCGTCGACCTGGTCCGTGGCAAGAGCGTGCGTGACGCCGAAGACCTGCTGCGCTTCATCCCCCGTGCAGCGAGCGAGCCCGTCGCCAAGGTGCTGAATAGCGCCAAGCACAACGCGCTGCACAACGACGAGATGCTCGAAGACCGTCTGGTGATCACGGCGGCCTACGTGGACGCCGGCCCCACCCTGAAGCGCCTGATCCCCCGCGCGCGCGGCAGTGCCAACATCATCAAGAAGCGCACCAGCCACATCACCATCATCGTGGGCGAGCGCGACAGCAAGGGGCGCAACTAATATGGGCAATAAAATCAACCCGAACGGCTTCCGCCTGGGCATCACCCGGGGCTGGAACAGCCGCTGGTACGCCGGCAAGAAGCAGTACGCCGGCCTTCTGAAGGAAGACGAGAAGATCCGCAACCTGATCGACAAGAAGCTGTCCGCCGCAGGCATCGCCCGCGTCGAGATCGAGCGCGCAGGTCAGCAGGTGAACGTGATCATTTCCGCCGCCAAACCCGGCATCGTGATCGGCAAGGGCGGGGACAGCATCAAGGGCCTGCGCGGCGACATCGAGCGTCTGGTGTCTGCCGGCACGGTGGCCGTCAACGTCGCCGAGATTCCCAACCCCAACATCAGCGCGCCGCTGGTGGCCCTGCGCATCGCCGAGCAGATCGAGCGCCGCTTCGCCTTCCGCCGCGCCATGAAGCAGGCCGCGCAGCGCGTGATGGAGTCCGGCGCCCGTGGCGTCAAAATCGTGCTGTCCGGCCGTCTGGGCGGGGCCGAGCAGGCCCGCACCGAGAAGGTCCTGGAAGGCCGCGTGCCGCTGCACACCCTGCGCGCCGACATCGACTACGGCACGGCGCTGGCCCGCACCACCTACGGCATCCTGGGCATCAAGGTGCTGGTGTTCAACGGCGAAGTGATCGGTGGCAAGACCGAGACCCTGGCCCGCCCCACCCGCCGCGATGACCGTCCCCGCCGTGAAGACGGTGACCGTCCCAACCGCCGCCGTCCGGCCGCTGGCCGCCGTCGCCCCGGAGGTGAATGATGCTTCTTCCCAAGCGCACCAAGTACCGCAAGCAGCACCGCGGCCGGATGACCGGCGACGCCAAGGGCGGCGACTACGTGGCCTTCGGCGACTACGGCCTGATTGCCATGGAACCCGCGTGGATCCGCAGCAACCAGATCGAGGCGTGCCGCATCGTGATGAGCCGCCACTTCCGCCGCGGCGGTAAGATCTACATCCGCATTTTCCCCGACAAGCCCGTCACCAAGAAGCCTGCCGAAACCCGAATGGGGAAAGGGAAGGGCGCGGTGGAATTCTGGGTCAGCGTCGTGAAGCCGGGCCGCGTGATGTTCGAGGTCTCCGGCGTGACCGAGGCCCAGGCCAAGGAAGCCTTCCGTCTGGCCGGTCACAAGCTGCCCATCCAGACCAAGATGGTCAAGCGCGAGGTTTACGATGAAGCCCAGTGAGATGCGCGAGCTGGGGGCCGACAAGTTCGCCTCCGAGATCGAGTCCCGCAAGAAAGAACTGATGGAGCTGCGTTTTCAGGCGGCCATGGGCAACCTGGCCCAGCCGCACCGCGTGACGCAGCTGCGCCGCGAAGTGGCCCAGCTCAATACCATCCGGCATGAGCAGGCCCGCAAGCAGGGAGAGCAGGCATGAAGAAGACCTTTACCGGCACCGTCGTCAGCGACAAGGCCGACAAGACCGTCAGCGTCAAGGTCGAGCGCCGCTTCGCCCACCCGCTGTACGGCAAGGTCGTGACGCGCAGCAGCAAGTACGCCGCGCATGACGAGGCCAACGAATACAAACTGGGGGACCGCGTGGAGATCATCGCGGTGCGTCCCATCTCCAAGACCAAGACCTGGAAGGTTACGCGACTGATCGAGCGCCCGCGCGGCACCGAGACCACCGCCGTGGAAACTGAGCTGGCCGGGAGCGAGGCATGATTCAGACCCAATCCCGTCTGGACGTGGCCGACAACAGCGGCGCCCGTGAAATCATGTGCATCCGCGTGCTGAACTCCGGCATCGGCGGCAAGGGCCTGACCTCGGGCGGCGGCGGCAACAAGAAGTTCGCGCACGTCGGTGACATCATCGTCGCCAGCGTCAAGGACTCTGCCCCGCGCGGCGCCGTCAAGTCCGGCGACGTGGTCAAGGCCGTGATCGTCCGCACCGCGCACGCCGTCAAGCGTGCCGACGGCAGCACCATCCGCTTCGACAAGAACGCCGCCGTCATCATCAACAACCAGGGCGAGCCTCGCGGCACCCGCGTCTTCGGGCCGGTGGCCCGCGAGCTGCGTGACCGCCGCTTCATGAAGATCGTGTCCCTGGCCCCGGAGGTGCTGTAATGCCCCGTCCTAGCGCCGGAAGCCACCACAACGACAAGCTGCACGTCAAGAAGGGTGACAACGTCATCGTTCTGAGCGGTAAGCACAAGGGCCAGACTGGCAAGGTGCTGCTGGCGCTGCCGCGTGACCAGAAGGTCGTCGTGGAAGGCGTCAACATGGTCACCAAGAACGTCAAGCCCAGCGCCGGCAACCCCAACGGCGGCCAGGAGCAGCGCGAGCTGGCCCTGCATGCCAGCAAGGTGTCCATCGTGGATCCCGAAACCGGCAAGGCCACCCGCGTTCGCCGGGCCATCGTGGACGGCAAGAAAGTCCGCGTGGCTGTCGCGAGCGGCAAGAACATCGACTGATTTCCAGGGTCACGCCCCCCGCGCGTGACCTGGGCGACCCGTCCGCCCGAAAGGTAGAGACATGCAACAGCTCAAGCAGAAGTACAACGAAACGGTCAAGCCTGCCATGATGCAGCAGTTTGGCTACTCGTCCGTGATGGCCGTGCCGCGTATCGAGAAGATCGTGGTCAACGAGGGCCTGGGCAGCAGCAAGGAAGACAGCAAGGCCATCGACAAGGCCGCCAAGGAACTGGGCTTGATCACGCTGCAAAAGCCCATCGTCACCAAGGCCAAGAAGAGCATCTCCAACTTTAAGCTGCGCCAGGGTATGCCGGTGGGCATCAAGGTCACGCTGCGCGGCGAGCGCATGTACGTGTTCCTGGAAAAGCTGATCAACATCGGCTTGCCCCGCATCCGCGATTTCCGTGGGATCAACCCCAACGCCTTCGATGGCCGCGGGAACTACAACCTCGGCATCAAAGAGCAGCTGATTTTCCCCGAAATCACCTATGATATGGTCGACAAGGTGCGCGGGATGGACATCACCATCGTGACCTCCGCGAAGACCGACGAAGAAGCCCGCGCCCTGCTCCAGGGACTGGGCCTGCCCTTCCGCAAGTAAGGCGGGGGCAAAGGACGTTATGGCGAATACCTCCAAAGTTGTCAAGGCGGCGCGCGGCCACAAGTTTGCCGTGCAGAACTACAGCCGCTGCTCGCGCTGTGGCCGCGCCCGTGGCTACTACCGTTTCTTCGGCATGTGCCGCATCTGCATCCGCGAGATGGCGCACAAGGGCGAACTGCCCGGCGTGCGGAAAGCGAGCTGGTAAGCAGCATTCAAGCAAAGTTTGGCAAACGGCCTCCCATCCCGGGGGGCTTTTTGTGTTGTGCGGGACCGAATCGCTGCTCACTATAAAAGGGATGCCTGCTTGGCCACGCAGCGCTGCAGTCTCCCCATCTCACCAGACAGCGAACGGTTCAGGTGAAGGCGGGCGCTCGTCGGTGGGGCACTTGCATCTGCAAGGCGGATGCGGGCGGCACTCGACGTGTGCACATTGCCAACCCCCACCTCTCTCTGTTACACTCCTTCCTTGCCGCACCTGCTTGCGGCGTTCGTGCTGTACCCCCTGGATACGAACCGCTCAGCTTTGAATGGTGATCGTCCAGTGGTGGCTTCCCACCCAACAGAAGGATCGGCGACAACTTTGCGCGCCAAACGTTCCAACGGGGAGAATCGCAGTCCGTATCGGTTGATATGGGCCGCACCTGCCGGGGCAGTGGCTACGGGCCGCGCCTCTGGAGGAGACACATGCTGAGTGATCCTATCGCTGACATGCTCACGCGCATCCGCAACGCGACGCGCACATTCAAGGAGACTGTGGACATCCCGGCCTCCAAGTTCAAGGAAGAACTGGCCAAGCTGCTGGTCAAGGAAGGCTACGTGGCCTCCTATGAGCGCCTGGTCCCAGAAGGCCAGAAGTTCGACGTGCTGCGCGTGACCCTCAAGTACGGTCAGAAGCGCGAGCAGGTCATCAAGCACATCGAGCGCATCTCGCGCCCCGGCCGCCGCGCCTACGTGAGCGCCGACAACCTGCCCCGTGTTCAGCGCGGCCTGGGTGTGGCCGTGGTGTCCACCTCCCGTGGGCTGCTGCCGGACCGTGAAGCCCGCAAGCAGGGCGTGGGCGGCGAAGTCGTCTGCGTGCTCTGGTAACGCAGGCTCTGTTTCTGAGCTGACGCAAGAACGGGTAAGGGCAGTGTCCCGAACCACATGCACCTGACCTCAGCCCTCATATGGGGTCTGACTTAAGGCAAGGAGGACCTGGATGTCCCGAATTGGTAAATCTCCCATCCCCATGCCCAGCGGCGTGACCTACAGCGCCGACGCCGGCGTGTTCAAGGTCAAAGGCCCCAAGGGTGAACTGACCGTTCCCTTCAACAAGGAACTGAGCATCAAGCAGGACGGCGATCAACTGCTGGTCGAGCGTCCCAGCGATGCCCAGCGTCACCGCGCGCTGCACGGCCTGACCCGCAGTCTGGTCTTCAACGCCGTCAAGGGCGTCAGCGACGGCTTCACGATTAACCTGGAGCTGCGCGGCGTCGGTTACCGCGCCAAGCTGAACGGCCGGGCGCTGGAGCTGACCATCGGTTACAGCCACCCCGTGGTGATCCAGCCGCCCGAGGGCGTGACCTTCACCGTGCCAGAACCCACCAAGATCGACGTGAGCGGCATCGACAAGCAGCTCGTCGGCCAGGTGGCCGCCAACGTCCGCAAGGTCCGCAAGCCCGACGCCTACCACGGCAAGGGTGTGCGCTTCCTTGGCGAGAAGATTGCCCTGAAGGCCGGGAAAGCCGGTGCCACGGGCGGGAAAGGGAAGAAATAATGGCCGCTCAGAATACTGTCCGCCGCAAGCTGCGCGCCCGCCGCAAGGTTCGTACCGCCGCCGGGGAGCGCCCGCGCCTGAGCGTGTTCCGCTCCAGCAAGCACATCTACGCCCAGATCATCGACGACGCCAGTGGCACCACGCTGGCCGCCGCCAGCAGCGCCAAGCTCAAGAGCGGCACCAAGTCCGATACTGCTGCCGCCGTGGGCAAGGCCTTGGCCGAAGCTGCCGCCGAGAAGGGCGTCAAGCAGGTGGTCTTTGACCGTGGGCAGTACCGTTACCACGGACGCGTGAAGGCGCTCGCAGACGCGGCGCGGGAGGGTGGCCTTGACTTTTAATCGTAGAAATGACCGCAACGCGGACCGCGAGAGCAGCGAATTTGAAGAAAAGATGCTCTTCGTCAACCGCACCTCCAAGACCTACCAGGGTGGACGCCGCTTCCGCTTTGCCGCGCTGGTGATCCTGGGTGACCGCAACGGTCGCGTCGGGATGGGCATCGGCAAGGCCAAGGAAGTGCCGGTCGCCATCGAGAAGGCCAAGAGCATCGCGCGCAAGAACATGATCATGGTGCCCGTGGAAAACGGCACCATTCCGCACGACATCGTGGGCGTCAACAGCACGTCACAGGTGCTGCTCAAGCCCGCCGGCCCCGGTACGGGCGTGATCGCGGGCACCGTGCCCCGCAGCATCGCCGAACTCGCGGGCATCACCAACCTGCTGTCCAAGGAACTGGGCAGCCGCAACAAGATCAACGTGGCGTACGCCGTGTTCGACGGTCTGAAGAACCTGCGGACCGCCAAGCAGGTGCGGGCGCTGCGCGGTACCGACGTTCTGCGCACGGCCCAGCCTGTCCAGACCGCTGCCGCCCAGTCGGCCACCACCCAGGGTGGACCGGCCATTGCCGGAGGTGCCCAGGAATGACCAGCAAACCCATTAAAATCACCCTCAGGCGCAGCGTGATCGGCCGTCCCCAGAACCAGGTGGACACCGTCAAGGCGCTGGGCCTCAGGCGCATCGGCGACAGCCGTGAGGTCAGCGACACGCCCGCCCTGCGCGGCATGGTGCGGACCGTTCAGCATCTGCTGGAGGTGGAAGCATGAAACTCCACGATCTGAAGCCCGCCGAGGGCAGCCGCAAGGACCGCAAGCGCGTGGGCCGTGGCCCCGGCGGCACCGACAAGACCGCCGGTCGCGGTCACAAGGGCCAGAAGTCGCGCAGCGGCGCGGGCAAAGGCCCCTTCTTCGAGGGTGGCCGCAGCACGCTGATCAGCCGCCTGCCCAAGCGCGGTTTTAACAACGTCGGCACCACTTACGAAATCGTCAAGCTCTCGCAGCTCGGCGAGATCGAGGGCACCGACACCTTTGACCGCGACGTGCTGGAACTCGTCGGTCTGGTGCGCCGCAAGAACCGTCCGGTCAAGCTGCTCGCCAGCGGTGAGCTGACGCGCGCCGTGACGGTGCACGTGGACGCCGCCAGCGAAGCGGCCATCAAGGCCGTGGAAGCGGCGGGCGGCAGCGTCGTGCTGCCTGCGCCGAAGCCTGCGGCCCCCACCAAGGAAGACCGCGCCGCCGCCCGCGCTGCCAAGCAGGCCGGCTAACATGCTGCGCGCCTTCCGCGACGCGTTCCGGATTCCGGACCTTCAGCGGAAGATTGTCTTCACCCTGCTGCTGCTGGCGGTGTACCGCCTGGGGAGCGCCATTCCCACCCCAGGCGTCAACACCGCCGCGCTGAGCAACGCCACCTCGGGTGGCTTGTTTGGTTTAATCAGCATGATCTCGGGAGGCAATCTCTCGCAGTTCTCGATCTTCGCGCTGGGAGTGCTGCCGTACATCACGGCCAGCATCGTGATCCAGCTGATGACCACCACCATCCCGGCCCTGGAAAAGCTGTCCAAGGAAGGGGAGGAGGGGCGCAAGAAGATCAACCAGTTCACCCGCTATTCGGCGGTGGGCCTGGGCGCGGTGCAGGCGCTGTTCTTCTCGCTGTTCGTGACCAGCAACCCGGCCTACGTCGCCGTGGGTTGGACGCCGGGCCTCTTCACGGTGCTGGTGATGGTCCTGACCCAGGTGGCGGGCATCGCCTTTACCATGTGGATCGGCGAGCGCATCACCGAGGTCGGCGTGGGCAACGGCATCTCGCTGATCATCACGGTGGGCATCATCTCGGCCTACCCGCGTGAAATTGCGGCCACCGCGCAACTGTTCCGCACCGATCAGGTGCAGCTGCTCTCACTCCTGGCGTTTATCGCCATCATCTTGGTGACGATTGCCGGCATCGTGTACGTGTATCAGGGTGAGCGGCGGGTGCCGGTCACCTATGCCCGTGCGCGCGGCGGCGCCCCGACGGCGGCGGCCGGTTCGGCGTCTGCCGCCAAGTCGCAGGGTGCGGGTCAGGCCACCTGGCTGCCCATCAAGGTCAACCAGGCCGGCGTGATCCCGGTGATCTTCGCCAGCGCCATGCTGATCATCCCCAACCTGATCGCCAGCGCGACGGCCACCCGCGCGCCGGAAGTCAATGCCTGGATCAGCTCGAATCTGGTGTTCGGGCAGCCGCTGTACATCCTGCTGGAAGCGGCGCTGATCTTCGGCTTCACGTACCTGTACAACAGCGTGCAGTTCGATCCCAAGCGCATTGCCGAGCAGCTGCGCGAGGCCGGGGGCTTCATTCCGGGTGTCCGGCCCGGCACGCCCACCACCGAGTACCTGGGCAGCATCAGCAGCCGCCTGAGCCTGTGGGGTGCGATCTTCCTGGTGGTGCTGACCATTATTCCGCAGATCGTTCAGCGCATCACGGGCATC
Source organism: Deinococcus radiopugnans ATCC 19172 (assembly GCF_006335125.1). Taxonomy (NCBI): domain Bacteria; kingdom Thermotogati; phylum Deinococcota; class Deinococci; order Deinococcales; family Deinococcaceae; genus Deinococcus; species Deinococcus radiopugnans. Next base: position 158,776 of record NZ_VDMO01000010.1, on the reverse strand, counting down.
ACCACCTTCCAGTTCTCCGGCACGGGCCTGCTGATCATCGTGGGCGTGGCGCTGGAAACCTTGAAGCAGCTGGAAGCCCAGCTGACCGTGCGCCGCTACGACGGCTTCATCAGCAAGGGCCGCATTCGCGGACGCCTGAACAATTGAAGCTTGCTGCGCCGCGCGAGACCGCCTGCCTGTTCGGGGGCGGTTCTTCGTTTTGTCCTGCTGACCCCACGCGGGCGTGGGCGGACTGGGCAGGCCAGACCCACAGAGAGGAACTGCCGCTAGACTGACATTTCACTTACGGAGGAACGCATGACCCAACCGAAAAACAAAGTCGTTATCTTTCTGGGGCCGCCTGGTGCCGGCAAAGGCACACAGGCCGAGCGGCTGGCCGCCGAGCAGGGCCTGGTCAAGATCAGCACCGGCGACATCCTGCGCGATCACGTGCAGCGCGGCACCGAACTGGGCCAGCAGATCAAGCCGATTCTGGATGCGGGCCAGCTGGTGCCCGACGAGATCCTGATGGCGCTGATCCGCGACCGTCTGGCCGAGATGGAAGGCGTGCGCGTGATCTTCGACGGGTTTCCGCGCACCCGCGCACAGGCCGAGGCGCTGGACGTGCTGCTCGAGGAGATGGGCGCGCCGGTCAACCACGTCCCGCTGCTGGAAGTGCCCGGCGAACTGCTGATCGAGCGCATCGTCGAGCGTGGGCGGCAGGCGGCGGCCCGCGGCGAGGCCGTCCGCAGCGACGACACCGAGGAAGTGGCCCGCAGGCGCCAGGACGTGTTCCGCGAGCAGACCCAGCCGCTGATCGACTACTACGGCGCACGCGGCCACCTGAAGCGGGTGGACGGCGTGGGCAGCATGGACGAGGTCTACGCGCGGATTCAGGACGGAATGAAGTAGGACGGGCAGGGCACAGGAGAGGCCGGGGCGCACATGCCTGCGGCCTCTTTTGCGCTTTGCGCTAGGCTTGCGGCAATAACGTGCACCTGTTACTATTACGTCAATAGCAGAATAAGGAGCTTATGATTTGTCGCAGACGTTGAATACCGAAAGCATCCTGGCCCTGGCCCCCGACGCAGGCAGCGCGGCGAATGCCCGCAAACTCGCCACGCCGGGAAAGTGGCCCAGTCTGAACGCGCTGGAGGGGGTGCTGTGGGGGGAGTGTCAGGGCAGCGGCAAGACGCCGTACCTGACCGCCGTTGACCTGAGCGGCCCGGTGGCGAAGTGCTCCTGCCCCAGCCGCAAGTTTCCCTGCAAGCACGGGCTGGCCCTGCTGTTGCTGCACGCCTCGCACCCGTCCGACTTTGGCGCACAATCCATCCCGGAAAGCATTCAGGCGTGGCTGGCCGGACGACAGAACCGGGAGGCGCAGAAGGCCGAAGGCGGACAGCCGAAAGCCGAGAAAGAGACTGATCCTGCCGCTCAGGCCAAACGCCGCGCCGCCCGCGAGAAGAAGGTCACGGCGGGGCTGGAAGGGCTGCACCTGTTCCTCAAAGACCTGATCCGGGATGGTCTGGCGGCAGCGTCCTCGCGGCCCTACGGCGACTGGGACACGCAGGCGGCGCGGTTGATGGACGCGCAGGCGCCGGGGGCGGCCCGGCGGGTGGCGCGCATTCCCGAACTGCTGGGTGATCCCGCCGCGCTGCTGGCCCACCTAGGCGAACTGGCCCTGCTGACCGAGGGCTGGGGCCACCGCGAGACCCTGGGCGAGGACGAGCGGTCCGACTTGCGCGCGGCCCTGGGCTTCCCGCTGAACGTGACCGGTCTGCTGGAAACCGGCGGCGTTCGGGCGCGCTGGAACGTGCTGGGTCACCTCACGGTGCCGGAGGACGCCTTGACGGTGCGCCGGACGTGGTTGCAGCACCGCCACCAGACGGCCCTGCTGCTGGACTTCGCGCCGGGGGGCCGTCCGTTGCCGCCGGGCCTGCCCGTGGGCCGCAGCGTGAATGCCGAGGTGGTGTTTGCGCCCTCCGCAGTGCCGCAGCGGGCCGTGCTGAAGGACGAGGCGGGCGAGGCCGGGCCGCTGGCCCCGCTGCCCACACCTCTGGATCTGGACGCCATGCTTTCCGCCCACGCCGACGCTCTGGCCCGCAACCCCTGGCTGGAGCGTCAGGCATACCTGCTGGGGCCGGTGCGGGTGGTGCCTGGCGAGCCGTGGCGCGTGGCCGACGGGGGCGGCAGCCTGCCCCTCACCGGAGATGAGCGCCCGCTGCTGCACCTGCTGGCGGGGAGTGGCGGTGCGGCGGTGAACCTGTTCGGCGAGTGGGACGGTCTGGCCTTCCTGCCGCTGAACTTCTGGCCCGCCTTGCCCGGAGACCCGTCATGAATGATCTGAACGTGCTGCTGGCCGCAGCGATGGTGGGGACGGCGCGGGCCACGCTCCCCGCCCCGGCCGGAACCCCGCTGGCCGCCGCCCTGAACAGCGTCACGCGGGACGACGCGGAGGCCACCCTGCTGGCCCGCGCCGCGCTGGCCGGGCTGGCGACGCGCGCCGGTCGCCGCCCCGAACCCGCGCCGCCCCTGCCCGCGCCGGCCCCCGCCGAAACCCGGCCCGAAGCCCCATCCCGCGTGACCCGGCACCTGCCGCATCTGCTGGACTCGCCCGTGCTGCCCGAATGGCTGACGCTGTGCGCGTCGGCGGGCTGGCGGGTGCCGCCGGCTTTCCTGCCCGCCCTGCTGGACTGGGGCAGCCGCGCGGACGAGGAGGCCCGCGCTCCCTTGCGGCAGGTGCTGGGCGAACGCGGGCGCTGGCTGGCCGGATTCTCATCCGACTGGCGCTGGCTGCACGCTCCCGGACAGACGGAAGCGGGCCGGATGGACGAGGCGACGTGGGGCGACGCCACCGAGGCAGGCCGCGAGGCCCTGTTCCGCACCCTGCGGGCCGACGCGCCGGATGCCTCTCGTGCCTTCCTGCTGACCCAATTGAAGGCGGAGCGGGTGGGCGTCCGCAGGCGCCTGCTGGCTGTGCTGGACGAGACCTGGACGGTGGCGGACGGTGCGCTGGAGCCGTTGCTGGAAGACACCCTGACTGACCGCAGCGAGGACGTGCAGGGTCAGGCCCGCCGCCTGCTGCAGCGCCTGCCGGGCAGCGCGTACAACGCCCGCATGGCCGCCCGCCTGAAGGCCATGCGGGGCGAGGAGAAGGTGGGCTGGCTGGGCCGCTTGACCGGACAGCGCAACTTCACCCTGACCCTGCCTGAAGTGCCCGAGGCGGAGTTGAAGCGCGACGGCCTGGAGCCGGTGAAGCGCCCGGCCACGCGGCTGCGTCAGCTGATGAACGTGACGCATCCGGGGGTGCTGCTGTCCACGCTGGAGCTGACCCCTGCCGAGCTGGTGGGGCTGGCAGTGCACTTCGAGGCCGAGCGGGAATTGTCGGGGGCCGTTCATGCGGCGCTCTCCTCGGGTGCCCAGGATGACGGCTGCGCCGGGGTGGCCGACGCCCTGGTGCCCCATCTACGCGGGCGTGGTTCCTCGCACCGGCCCCATCTGGCCCAGATGCTGGGGGTGGTGTCGCCCGCCTGCCGGGTGGCCGAACTCCAAACCGCGCTCAGGGGCCACCAGTCGTCGTCGGTGCTGGCCCTGTTGCAAGGGCTGCCGCCGCCCTGGCCCGCCCACCTCAGCGGCGAGGTGCTGCGGGAACTGGTGCGGGCCATCCGCAAGGCCGAGTCGCCCTACGCTGCCTACGAAAAGCATTCGGACTGGGATCATGCGTGGATGGGGGTGCTAACGCTGGCCCAGACCCACGCCGCGCCGGACGCGCCCCGCCCCGCGCCCCTGCCTGCCGACGCCCCCGAGTATGCCCGGCAGACCCTGAATACGCTGTACGCTGACCTGGAGCTGCGCGCCCAGCTGCACGCGGACTTTGCCGCCCAGGAACGGCGATGAGCGTTGGGCAATCCATAGACTGGGCCTCGCCCGACGGACAGCTGCTCGTCGCCAGCGTCTACCGACAGATGCAGCGCCGCCTGCTGCGCGGCCCGCTGATCGCCCTGGCCCTGCTGAGCGTGGTGGGGGCGATCTGGGCGGTGTCCTTCCACAACGTCTTCTTTCTGCTGGCCGCCGCCGTGCTGGGCCTGCTGGTGTGGTGGAACGCCCGCCGCAGTCTGGCCCAGGTTCTGCGGACGGCCCGCAACAGCGGCGTGACCGAATTCCGGCTGGATCAGGAAGAGGGCGCCCTGCACATCATCAACGCCCAGGGCCGCTTTCGCCTGCCGCTGAGCCAGCTGGGCGGGGTCACCCGCTACCACGGCGCGCTGAGCGTGCGTTACGGCGGGGGCGCCACCATGATGATTCCCGACGGCCCAGTTCGCACGGCGCTGGAACGCTGAATTTTCCCCCTATTCCCAAGGAGACGTTATGACCGCCACCCCCGAAGTCCTGCGCCAGCACGCCGAGCAAGCCTACGCCCACGAACTCACGGCCCTGGCCGCCCAGGATGACCGGCCCCGGCCCCCGCAGTGGAACCTCAGCCCGCACGCCGTGCTGACCTACCTGATGGGCGGCACGCTAAGGGACGGCACCGAAATCACGGCCAAGTACGTGGGAGACCGCCGCCTGATGGAAATCGCCGTCGCCACCCTGGCCACAGACCGCGCCCTGCTGCTGATCGGCGTGCCGGGCACCGCCAAGAGCTGGGTCAGCGAACACCTGGCCGCCGCCATCTCGGGCGACAGCACGCTGCTGGTGCAGGGCACGGCGGGCACGGGCGAGGAGGCCATCCGCTACGGCTGGAACTACGCCCGCCTGATCGCCGAAGGCCCCAGCGAGGCGGCCCTGGTGGAAAGCCCGATCATGCGCGCCATGCGAACCGGCAGGCTGGCCCGCCTGGAAGAGCTGACCCGCGTGCAGAGCGACGTGCAGGATACCCTGATCACCGTGCTGTCCGAGAAGACGCTGCCGGTGCCGGAGCTGAACACGGAAGTTCAGGCGGCGCGCGGCTTCAACCTGATCGCCACCGCCAACAACCGCGATCGGGGCGTTAATGACCTGTCCAGTGCGCTGAAGCGCCGTTTCAACACGGTGGTGCTGCCCGTCCCCGACAGCCTGGAAGACGAGGTGAGGATCGTCGTGCAGCGGGTGGGGCAACTGGCGAGCAGCCTCCAGATTCCCGCCGCGCCCCCGGCGCTGGAGGAAGTGCGGCGCATCGTGACCATCTTCCGCGAGTTGCGGAGTGGGGTCACCAAGGACGGCAAGACCAAACTGAAGGCCCCCAGCGGCACGCTCTCCACCGCCGAGGCCATCAGCGTGGTCAACCACGGCTTATCGTTGGCGGCGCATTTCGGTAACGGCGAACTGAGCGCCGCCGATGTGGCCGCCAGTCTGGTGGGCGCGGTCGTGAAAGACCCGGTGCAGGACGGCGTGGTGTGGCGCGAATACCTGGAAACCGTGGCGAAGAAACGGGAAGACTGGCGGGAGTTGTACAAGGCGTGCAGGGCGGTGAGTTGAGCGCAGTGGGACACAACGCCAACATTTTCTATGTTGAGGATGGAAAAGTCTTTGGCGGGGGCCACAAGGGCATGACATTGAACTTCCCTGCTCTTATTGCTAAGGGAGAAGAAGAAACAATTTCTTGGCTCAAGTCTCAAGCTCTGGGTACGGATTTCAAATCGACTATCTGGGATGAAATCTGGACAGAGGCGGCTATCGTCGCCAATCTGGATGATAAAGAATTGATATTTGGTTTCTGGGAATGGGTTCCGGATTGGAGCGGTGGTGAAGAATCTCCGTATCTGGGAGATGTTCTTGGTAAGATGTTTACAGAATTTCTTCACTACCCAGATATGTGGAAGGTTTTCCTGGAGATCATTCAACCGCTCTGGCCAGAATGGACTATTGAACTGGCTTTGCCCGCAGAGTTTGCTGTGCGGAAAGTAATCATCACAAGGATTCAAGACTTGAAGCTGCCGCTGATTCGGGACGCGAGATTTCCTCCAAAAAGCCAGCTCACAGAGCGACAGAAAAAATTAGGTTTTCAAATGGCTTTTGCGATTGCTCTTGGGGAAGACTCAGCCGCGTATAAGCGGCTCAAATTCTGAGTTCAGTTCGTCCAAGTAAGCTCTCTCGGCGGTACGTCGCGCTGCCTCTTTTCTAAGCTCTTTGGTTTCTGGGTCTTCGCCACCCACCGCGTCACAAATTTCATTCAGCTTGTCTGTAATTGCCTGATCTCGTTCCGTTTTGATTCGTGTCTTTGCCTCCTCACCTAAGTGGGTAATCCCATAATCATGACTCATACTTCTCCTTACCACATTTTCCCCATCCGTCACCACGGCCCTGGCTCGGCGCGTTCGCTGGCGGCGGCGCTGGAAGCCCTGCAACCCGATCTGCTGCTGGTGGAAGGCCCGGCGGATGCCGATGGCGTGCTGCTCTTTCTGGCGCAGAAGGACTTCAAGCCGCCCGTGGCGCTGCTGGGCTACGTCAACGACGATCCGGCCCGCGCGTCGTTCTGGCCGTTTGCCGCCTTTAGCCCGGAGTTCGTGGCCTTTCAGTGGGCAGCGCGTGCCGGGGTGGCCGCCCGCTTCATGGACTTGCCCGCCAGCGCCACACTGGCTTTCGAGCGCGAGGACGAACCCGAAGCTGACCTCCACTCTGACCCCATGCGCGTGCTGGCCGAGGCGGCGGGTTACAGCGACTTCGAGCGCTGGTGGGAAACGCTGGTGGAGGCGCGGGGCGATGGCGGCGACGTCTTCGCGGCGGTGCTGGAAGTGATGGCGGCGGTGCGGGCCGATGCTCCGGCCCCGGCGGGCCGCGAGGCCATGCGCGAGGCCCACATGCGCCAGACCATCCGCGCCGCGCAGAAGGCGGGTTTTACGAAGATTGCCGTCGTCTGCGGAGCGTGGCACGCGCCCGTGCTGGACGATCTGGCGAGATTTCCGGTGGGGGTGGACGCGGCGCTGCTCAGGGGTCTGCCGAAAGCGAAAGTCACCCTGACCTGGGTGCCGTGGACGCACGGGCGGCTGTCGCTGCACAGCGGCTACGGCGCGGGCGTGCGCTCGCCGGGGTACTACCACCACCTGTTCACCACCCCCGAACACGTCACCGAGCGCTGGTTTGCGCGGGCGGCGCGGCTGCTGCGCGGCGAGAAGCTGGAGGCCAGCAGCGCCAGCGTGATCGAGGCCACCCGGCTGGCGAACACCCTGGCCGGACTGCGGGGCCGCGCCCTGCCCGGCCTGGACGAGCTGAACGAGGCCGCCCTGAGCGTCTTTGGCTGGGACAGCGACTTGCCCCTGCGCCTGATTGAGCGCCAGCTGATCGTGGGCGAGGCGCTGGGCGAGGTGCCCTCTGACACCCCCACCGTGCCCCTGGCGCAGGATCTGGCCCGCCAGCAGAAGAAGCTGCGGCTGAAGGTGCAGCCCGAACAGCACGAACTCACCCTGGACTTGCGCCAGGACAACGATCTGGCCCGCAGCGCGCTGTTCCACCGCCTGAACCTGCTGGGCATTCCCTGGGCGCAGGAACGGCACGCGGGCGGGCGCGGCACCTTCAAGGAAGCCTGGGCGCTGGCGTGGCAGCCCGAATTCAGCGTCCGGCTGGTGCAGGCCAGCCGATACGGGCAGACGGTGGCGGACGCGGCGGGGGCACAGGCCATCGAAACCGCGCGAACAAGTGCTTCCCTATCCGAACTAACCACGCTGCTGGAAGTCGTGCGTTACGCCGATCTGCCGGATGCCCTGCCCGCCGCCCTGGACGCCCTGGACGCCCGCGCGGCGGTGGGGGCGGACGTGGCTGACCTGCTCTCGGCGCTGGCCCCGCTGGCCCGACTGGCCCGGTACGGCGATGTGCGTGGGCGCGGTGACGGGGCCGCCTCAGCCGGTGACGCTCCCGCCCGCGTGTTCCGCACCCTGCTGACCCGCGCGTGCGTGGGTTTGCCGACGGCGGCCATCGGTTTAGCCGAGGACGCGGCTGGAAGCCTTCAACGCGCCGTCGATGCCGGTGACGCCAGCGTTCGCCTGCTGGACGAGGCCGGGGCGCTGGCCGAGTGGCGGGCCGCCCTGTTGCGTCTGGCAGACCGCCCCGAGGCCCATCCGCTGCTCGTCGGGGACGCCGTGCGCCGCCTGCGCGACGGCGGCGAACTGGAAACCTCCGAAGCTGAACGCCGTGTCTCGCTGGCGCTGGGGGCCGAACGCCCCGGCGACGTGACCGCGTGGCTAGACGGTTTCCTGGGACACAGCGCCGCGCTGCTGCTGCACGATTCCGCGTTGCTGGCCCTGCTGGACGGCTGGCTGACGGGTCTGGACAGGGCGGCCTTTCAGGAAGTCCTGCCCCTGCTGCGCCGCGTCTTTGCCCGTTACGAGAAGCCCGAACGCCGCGCGATTGGTGAAGCCGTGCGCGGCGGTGGGCCGAACAGGGGAGAGGTCACGCTGGAACTGGACGAGGAACGGGCCATGCGGGTGGTGCCGGTGGTGCTGCGCCTGCTGGGCGTGCGCGAATGATGGGACGGGGGCGAGCAGAAATGTCAGGTGAACGCACGGGTAAAGCGGCAGTGCAGAGGAGTCAACCAAAATGAGCGAAGCAACCACATCTCCCCACAGCGCCCCCGAACGACTGCGCCGCTGGCGACTGGTGCTGGGCAGCGGCGAGGCCGATGGCGTCAGCGCGGGCGAGGGCGGCCAGGACATCGGCCTCTCGATTGAAGACAGGCGCATGGACGACGCCCTGAGCGGGTTGTACGACGCCCCTACTGGCTCCCGGCGCGGCGGCCTGGGCGCCAGCGCGCCGAAAGTGGCCCGCTGGCTGGCCGACCTGCGCGAATTTTTCCCGTCCGACGTGGTGCGCGTGATGCAGGAGGACGCCATCGAACGCCTGAACCTCACGCAACTCCTCTTTGAGCCGGAGATGCTGGACAACGTGGAGGCCGACGTGCATCTGGTGGGCACGCTGCTGACCCTGAAGGGCGTGATGCCCGCCAGGGCCAAGGACGCCGCCCGCGCCGTGGTTCGCCGGGTGGTGGATGACCTGACCCGGCGGCTGGAAGAACCCACCCGCGCCGCCGTGGCGGGCAGCCTCAACCGCGCCCAGCGCAACTTCCGCCCACGTGGCCCGGAGATCGACTGGAACGCCACCATCCGCGCCAACCTCAAATCATATCTGCCTGAAAAGCGCACCATCATTCCCGAACGGCTGATCGGCTACGGGCGCAAACGCCGCAGCCTGCGTGACATCGTGCTGTGCCTGGATCAGTCGGGCAGCATGGCCAGCAGCGTGGTCTACGCGGGTGTCTTCGGGGCGGTGCTCGCCAGCCTGCCCGCCGTCAGCACCCGCGTGGTGGTCTTCGACACCGAAGTGGCCGATCTCTCCGAGAACCTCAGTGATCCGGTGGACGTGTTGTACGGCATTCAACTGGGCGGCGGCACCGACATCAACCGGGCGCTGGCGTACTGCCAGGGCATCGTGCAGCGCCCCGAACAGACCATTCTGGTGCTGATCAGCGACCTCTACGAGGGCGGCAACGAGCGCGAGATGCTGGCCCGCGCCCGCACCCTCAAGGACAGTGGCGTCAACCTGATCGCGCTGCTGGCCCTCTCGGACGACGGCGCCCCCAGCTACGATCACGGCGTCGCGCGGGCGTTTGCGGCGATGGGCATTCCCGCTTTTGCCTGCACGCCCGATCACTTCCCCGGCCTGATGGCGGCGGCCATGCGCGGCGACGACGTGGCGGCGTGGGCTGGAACGCAGGGCATCGTGACGCGGGGCAGCGCAGCGGGGTAATTGAGTCCCACCTGTCGTCTGAAAGCCTGTTGTCCTGAATTGCGGAACACTATACTTCTCTGAGGGGTTTCCGTTCGCCACATGGTCAGCGCATCTTGTTCAGCCGCCCACGCGCGTGATACCTTTACGTTTGGCTTGCATTGGGCCTGGAGGTTGCGTGGCGAGACGAAGAATGCCGGAACAGCGGGAAAAGAAGAAGAAGGAAGAGTCCGATACCGTACGCGCCGAGGGCGTGGTGGAAGAGGCGTTGCCCAACACCACCTTCCGCGTGAAGCTCGATACGGGGCACGACATCCTGGCCTACATCAGCGGGAAAATGCGGATTCACTACATCCGGATCCTGCCTGGTGACCGTGTGGTTCTGGAAATCAGCCCGTACGACACGTCGCGCGGGCGCATCGTCTACCGCCGCTGACCGCACCGGGGCAAAGCACACCACAGATTCTTTGCCCACAGACAGTGGGCCGGGGGTCGAGCGCTGCTGATGGACAGCAGGCGGCGCGAGGAGGAAGCATGAAAGTTCGCAGCAGTGTCAAGAGAATGTGCGACGGCTGCAAGGTGATCCGCCGTCACGGACGGGTGCTGGTCATCTGCAGCAAGGAAGTCAAGCACAAGCAGAGGCAGGGCTGATGGCCCGCGTTGCAGGCGTGGACCTGCCCCGCGAAAAGCGCATTGAAATCGCGCTGACCTACATCTACGGCATCGGCCTGACCCGCAGCAAGGAAATTCTGGCGCGCACCGGGATCAACCCCGACACCCGCGTCAAGAACCTCAGCGAGGGCGATCAGTCCACCCTGCGTGACGCCGTGGAAAAGACCTACAAGGTCGAGGGCGATCTGCGCTCCGAAGTCGGTCAGAACATCAAGCGTCTGATGGACATCGGTGCGTACCGTGGCCTGCGCCACCGCCGCGGCCTGCCCGTGCGCGGTCAGCGCACCAAGACCAACGCCCGCACCCGCAAGGGGCCGCGCAAGACTGTGGCTGGTAAGAAAAAGGCCGCGAGGAAGTAAGCCATGGCGAAATCTACCAAGGGCAAGACCCCGCGCCGCGCCCGGCGCAACATCAGCGCAGGACGGGCCTACGTGCACGCCAGCTACAACAACACGATTGTCACCATCACTGATCTGGACGGCAACTCTGTCGCCTGGAGCAGCGGCGGCACCATCGGCTACAAGGGCAGCAAGAAGGGCACGCCCTACGCCGCGCAGCTCGCCGCCGCCGACGCCGTGAAGAAGGCCCAGCAGACCTTCGGCATGAACATCGTCGACGTGGTGGTGCGCGGCAGCGGCTCGGGCCGTGAACAGGCCATCCGTGCCATCCAGGCCAGCGGCATCGAAGTGAAGTCCATCATGGACGACACCCCCGTGCCGCACAACGGCTGCCGCCCCAAGAAAAAGTTCCGCGCGTAGTCTTTTTAAGAGCGTCGTGTTTTTAAGAAGTGCGTTGAATTAAGTATTTCGCGCGTACCCACCTGTCCCGCCGCCGCTGCCTCTGTGAGGGGGCGAGAGCTGCAACCACCAGCAAAGGTGGCGGGCACCAGAGGGCCGCAGACCCGGCAGGGCCACACCCCTGACCGTACCAAGGAGATCAGTTAATGGGTCGTTACCGTGGATCGATTACCAAACAGAGTCGCCGTGAGGGCATCAACCTCGCGGAAACAGAGAAAGTCCAGAAGTACCTGGACAAGCGCCCCTATGCGCCCGGTCAGCACGGTCAGCGCCGTGGCCGCGGCCGTCCCAGCGATTACAGCGTGCGTCTGCGCGAGAAGCAGAAGCTGGTGCGGCTCTACGGCATGAACGAAAAGCAGTTCCACAACATGTTCTTGGAAGCCGAGCGGATGCCCGGCGTGCTGGGCACCGTGTTCTTGCAGCTGCTCGAGCGCCGTCTGGACAACGTTGTGTTCCGGATGGGCTTTGCCAGCACCCGCCGTCAGGCCCGGCAGTTTGTCGGCCACGGTCATGTTCTCGTGAACGGCAAGAAGGTCGACGTCCCGAGCTACCGCGTCAAGGTTGGCGACGAAATCGTCGTGGCCGAAGGCAGCCGCTCGATGGGCTTTATCCAGGAAAACATGGAAGCGCAGAAGCGCCGCCGCGTCGCCCCCTGGGTCGAACTGAACCCCGAAACCTTCACCGGCACCTTCGCCCGCCTTCCGGCGCGTGAAGACCTGGCGCTGCCGATCAACGAGAACTTCATCATCGAGTACTACTCGCGTTAACGGAGGCCCCAGTGGATCAAAAGCGCCCTCAACTTAAAGCCCGCGTGGACGGCGATTACGGCGAGTTCGTCCTGGAGCCGCTCACGCGCGGTTACGGCGTCACCATCGGGAACCCCATCCGGCGCATCCTGATGTCCTCGATCCCCGGCACGGCTGTCACCAGCGTGTACATCGAAGACGTGCTGCACGAATTCTCCACCATTCCCGGAGTCAAGGAGGACGTCATTCAGATGATCCTCAACCTCAAGGAACTGGTCGTGAAGTTCCACGCCCCCGGTCCCAAGACCCTGACCCTGCGCGCGCAGGGCGAGGGTGTGGTCAAGGCCAGCGCCTTCGAGGTGCCCAGCGACGCCGAGATCGTCAACCCCGACCTGGTGATCGCCACCCTGGCCGAGGACGGCAAGCTGGTCATGGAAGTGCGCGTGGAAGAAGGCGAGGGCTACGTTCCCGCCGACAAGCACGCCACCAAGGACCGCATCAACTCGATTCCGGTGGACGCTGTGTTCTCCCCGGTGCGCCGCGTGGCCTACCACGTCGAGAACACCCGCGTGGGTCAGCAGACCGACCTGGACCGGTTGATCCTGCGCGTCTGGACCGACGGCTCAACCGGCCCGCAGGACACCCTGGACAAGGCGGTGGAGATTCTGCGCGAGGAGCTGAACGTGTTCGGCAACGTGGAAACCCTGCCGGCCCTGACCCCGGAATTCAGCCAGCAACCGGTCTACACGCCCACCACCCCGGTGATGCCCCAGCCCGGCGTGTACGACCTGCCCTCCGCTCCCGCTACGCTGAATCTGAACCCTGGCGACTACCCCGCCGAGATGGATTCGCCGCGCGTGACCCTCGAAGGCCTGGGGCTGACCACCCGCGTGCTGCATTCCCTCAAGGAAGAAGGCATCGACAGCGTGGACGCCTTGTGCGCGCTGTCGGACCGTGACCTGAAGAAGGTGCCCGGCATCGGCGAACGCAGCCTGGACGAGATCAAGCAGCAGCTGGCCCAGTTCGGGCTGGCGCTGCGCGACTAAACCATTTTCCGGCCTCTGGGTTCAGAGGCCGCGCTTTGAAGGAGACTACCCATGCGCCACGGTAAAGCCGGACGCAAGCTCAACCGCAACAGCAGTGCCCGCACCGCCCTGGCCCGTGCCCAGGCGACGGCGCTGCTGCGCGAGGGCCGCATCCAGACGACCCTCACGAAGGCCAAAGAGCTGCGCCCCTACGTCGAGAAACTGATCACCACCGCCAAGGGCGGCGACCTGCACGCCCGCCGTCTGGTGGCCCGCGACATCCACGACAACGACGTTGTTCGCAAGATGATGGATGAAGTGGCCCCCAAGTACGCCGAGCGTCCCGGCGGCTACACCCGCATCCTGCGCGTCGGCACCCGCCGCGGCGACGGCGTGACGATGGCCCTGATCGAACTGGTCTGAGTCAGACCTTTTCCAGAACCCCCTCCGTCCTGTGCGGTGGGGGTTTTCGTTTGTTGGACTCTGCCTGAGCTGCGACGGCACTAGAGGCGTTCTTGCGGCGGCTTCCTGTCTTGACCCAGAGCCATCAGCCTATCGGCGAGGCTGCCGCGGAACCTGAACAGTTCCGGGTTAGTGTCACCCTGCCGGGTGGCTCCCGCCAATAGGCGGCCGAGTTCCTCTAGGACGTCCACCAGATACGGGTGCAGGTCGAACAGCAGGTCGCGGTTGGGGCCAGCTTCCAGCGCCTGCAGCACGGTGGTCAGCCGCCGCTGTGCTGCCCCGAGTTCCGCCAGCGCTGCGGTGTGGGTCTTCTCGTCCGTCTGAGGGTCCACCAGTTGCCGTGCCCGTTCCAGGACCTGCGCCGCCTGCGGCCCCAGGCGACCCGGCAGGTACAGCATCTGGGCCAGCAGTTGCAGGTCTTCGCGCGTGACCGGGTGGGCGGCCGTGGCATTGAACTCCGGCAGCCACCCGTCCAGCGCGCGGTTCAGTGAGTCCTCCGGCGTCCAGTCCGGCCCCGCGTGGGCATAGTCCGCCAGGCTGAACAGCCCCGGCGTGTTGACCTCCAGCGGGTTGTTCGGGTTGCTCAGGATGCCCGCCACCTGCTGCCGCAGTTCCAGTGGACGCCCCGCGTAAGGCCCCAGGTGAAGGCGGTGCAGGGTGTAGTCGCTGGCGTGCAGGTTGTCCCAGATCAGGACCCGGCGGCGCAGCACCCGGTTGACCTCCACGATGCCCTCGACGCTGATCTCGCAGGACACCACCTGCGGCCCGGTCCACAAAATCTCCACGCCGGGGCGCAGGCCATCGCCCAGCACGTGCAGGTACGGTGAACCAGCCACGCTGGGCTGCGCCCGCTCCGCGCAGTATTCGGTGGGGCAAAACAGCAGCAATCCTGTCTGCCCGCCAGGCCAGAGGGCATCCATGACGTGGTGGGTGGCGGCCACCTGTGCCCCGGCCTGCGCGGCGCGGTCGGCGGCGTAGGGAATGTCGTCGAACAGCAGTGCGAAATGCTCCACCCCCAGTCCCTGCACGCTGCGGAGTTTCTGGGCCAGGGCGCGGCGGTCTCCCTCGTCCGCCCAGTCGAGGTCCAGGCCGGGGGAGAGAGCGTAGACGAAGCGGAGGCCATGTTGCCGGGCGTCGGCGGCCAGTTCCTGCAGGGCGGTGGCCTCCGCGGCCGGGTAGGGTTCACGCCAGCGTTGTCGGTGCCAGCGGTCATCCTTGGGGGCGTAAAGGTAGGTGTCCATGCCCCAGGCGGCCATGCGGGCAAACAGGCGTCCGCGCTGGGCCGGGGTCCAGGGACGGCCGTAGAACCCCTCGATCACGCCCAAGATGGGAAACGCACTCATGTCTGCTCCTTTTGAAGGGTACTGCTTGTAGGGTGTTGGGCGGCCTGTTGCGGCTTATTCATAGACGGGGTTCACCGAGTCTCCCACCTCGGTCACCGAGAGGGCGTCGCCCACCCGTAACCGGCCCGTCCGCTGATCGTACGGCGCGTCCTGCACCAGATGCTGCCCGAAAATGGCCGCTTTCCCATGGCGGCGAATCCGCGCCAGGGTGCGGAGCGTCTCGGCCCCGCGCGTGCCGTCTGGCTGCACGTTCAGGATGACGCAGCGGGCGCAGCTTTCCACCACCTCGAAGGCCACGCCGTTCGCGTCCGCGGGGCCGATGCGGATGCGCCGCCAGAAATCCTCCGCATACGCCTCGCCGCCGCTGACCACCAGATTCGGGCGAAGCTCGGTGTGCCCCACCGGGCGCGACAGGTGCCCGTTGAAGGCGGCCAGCGACGCCTCGGTGATCAGGTGGAAGGGGTTGCCGTCCACGAAGCTCAGCAGCGAGCTATAGGGGCGGTCTGCGGGCTGCCAGCGCTGTACGTCGTCTGGCAGGAAGACCAGATCGAAGTCGCCGCCCAGGTACGCGCTGATCCACCCCGAGGCCTCTGCCGAGACCCTTACCCCACTCAGCGGCGTGCCCCACATGTCCACCGCACGCCGCGCGCCCTGAGGCTGCCACGGCACGGCCAGCACCGGCCTTCCGGGGGCCGACACCCGCAGACCGCCCTCGGCCAGGGCCACCCCGATCAGGCGCATGGTGGGACACTCGCGCTGGGTCACCGGCCGGCCTGCCGCGTCGATCACCATCCAGCGGCGGTCATGGGTCAGGCCGCGTGGCCCGATGTCCGAAGACGGCAGTGAGACGCCGCCCGCCGACTTGATCGGGTAGATGTACAGGGCGCTGAGGGTCAGGGTGGGTTCGGGCATAGGCTCCTTGTCGGTCATTAAAGGGGGAACAGGGCGAGGCTCAGGTCAGAAACAGCGCCTCGTCGGGGCAGGTGTCCTCCAGCCGCCGGAACACGGCCCCGTCCACGGTAACGCCTGCCGCCTCCAGCGCCAGCAGCACCGCGCCGAAGACAGGCTCGTGGTGGCTGGCCTGCCAGCGGATGTCGCCGTGCTGCTCGCGCACCCGCGTCAGCAGGGCGTCTCGCAGGATGGGTGACTGGTGGCGCATCACCCCGCCGGAGGTGGTCAGCAGGTAGTCGCCGCTCAGACCCACCTTGCGGGCGGCGGCCAGCGCGTAATCGCCCAGCGACGCGCCATGCCCCCGCACGATGCGGAGGCTGGTGGCGTCACCCGCGTCCGCCTGATCGAGCAAAACGCGGGCCAGGCGGCCCAGATGGGGCACCGGGCGGCGGCCCCGGCGGGTGAATGAGTGCAGCAGCGCCTTCACATCCGGGACGCCGAAGAAGGCCAGCACGGGGGCGGTCAGCGTCGTGGGCGGATCGATGCCCAGCTCG
Source organism: Deinococcus radiopugnans ATCC 19172 (assembly GCF_006335125.1). Lineage (NCBI taxonomy): Bacteria > Thermotogati > Deinococcota > Deinococci > Deinococcales > Deinococcaceae > Deinococcus > Deinococcus radiopugnans. The sequence continues at coordinate 142,611 of NZ_VDMO01000010.1, read as the reverse complement.
GCGCGGTACACGGCGCGCAGGGCGTGTTCGGCCAGTTGGGTGGCCCCCTCCGGCTCCTGCCAGTAGCTGGTGTGCCACACTGCGCCGCCGGGCGAGCGGGCCGCGATGCCCGCGCTGGTGCCGCAGACCACCGTAACCCCCAGCCCCGCCAGCGAACCGGCCCGCAGCGCCCCCACCGCGTCGTTGACCACCGCGAGCTGCCGCGCCCAGTTCCAGCGGCGCAGCTCGGCCGCCAGAACGTCGAAGTCCTCGGGCCAGTCGGCCCCGGCGGCGCTGAGGGTCAGGGCCGCGAAGGGGCGGTCATCCACGCCTGCGCTGGCTCTGGCCTGCGCGACGGCGGTCTGCAAGGCGGCCAGGGCGCGGGCGCGCTGCACGTAGATGTTGCTGCGCCCGGCGCGGCCCCAGCCCAGCACAGCGCCGGACGTGTCAGCGATCAGCGCGATGGTCTTGGTGTTCCCCGCATCGATGCCCAGCACCAGCCCTCCCAGAGCCTGACTCACCGCGTCCCCACCCCTCACGCCCAGGCGGCCTCGTCCGCGATCACGGTCAGGGCTGTGCGCCGCAGGAAGGAGGCCGGCACCTCCGGCGTTTCCGGCCTCTCCAGCGCAGCGTGCAGAACCTCGCGCTTGTGCGCCCCACCCACCAGCAGCAGGGTCTGACGCGCCGCCAGAATCACGTCCATCCCCGCTGTGATGGCCCCTGTCGGCACCGCCAGCTCCCCCCAGTAGGCCGCGTTGCTTGCCAGGCTCGCGGGCGTCAGCGCCAGCGTGCGCGTGGGCGCGTCCGGCGGGCTGGGCGGTTCGTTGAAGCCCAGGTGACCGTTCGGCCCCAGCCCCAGAATCGCCAGATCGAGGCCGCCGAGCTCCCGGATCGCCGCCTCGAACTGACGGGGACTGTCCAGCCGAACGGTGCGGGTGAGGCCCAGCGGCGCCACGAACGAGCGCCGCATCCAGCTCCACAGGCTGCGCGGATCGTCGTCGTCGATGCCCAGATACTCGTCGAGCTGCACGGCGGTGACGCGGCTGAAATTCACCTCACCCGCCCGCACCCGCCGTGCCAGCTCCGCGTAGGTGGGCATCGGCGTATGGCCGGTCGCCACCAGAACGCTCAGATCGGGTTTTGCCTTAACCTGGGCCGAGATGAAGTCGGCGGCCGCCTGGGCCAGCTGTTCTGGATTCGGCTGGATGTCCAGCGTCACCCCACCTACCACAGCCGCTCCGGCAGATGATCGCGGTGGGCCTGGGCCAGCTCCCCGTACAGCGTCTGCGCCAGCGGCAGCGTCCGCACCAGCGGGTTGGCGGTCAGGGCCTGGATCGCCTGCTGGCGGCTGCCGTCCCAGGCGGCGTCGGCGGCCAGCTGCTGGTACTCGCCCAGCGCCGAGAGCAGCCCGCGCACCGGCTTCGGCACCCGGTACCCGGCGATGGGCCGCACGCCCTGGCGGCCCACCAGACACGGCACCTCCACCACCCGTGAGTCGGGAAAGTCGGCGATGGCCCCCGCGTTCACCACGTTCGTCGGCCAGATCTCATTCTTGTCGTTGAACATGGCGTCCATCACGTCCACCGCCACCTCCAGCTCGAAGATGCCGCCGCGCGACAGTTCCGGCACCAGCGTGGGGTTGGGGGCGTCCAGTTGCTCGCGGTAGTGCCGCCAGTACCTCGGCACGTCGGTCAGGATGTCCTGCGCGCGGGTGGTGGGTTTGGCCGTCAACTCGGCCAGCATCTCCTGCTCGAAGGAGTAGTACCGCATGTAGGAGGCGGGCAGGCTGTTCATGGTCACCGCCAGTTCGGCCCAGCGCCGCGTCCAGTCGTCGGCGATGCCCTCCTCCAGCTTCTGCGCCAGCAGCGGAACCATCGGTTGACCGTCGTATTCGGCCTCCGCGCTCCAGCAGGCGTGGTTGAGGCCCAGCATCACGGCGCGTACCTTGCCGGGGTCAAGCCCAACAAGTTCCGCGAGTTCGCCGGGAAAGACAAGTGGCCCCTCGCACAGCGACACCACGCGCACCGCCGAGTGATCGGCCACCGCCTGCGCCACGATGTTCACGGGGTTGGTGTAATTAAACAGAATGGCGTCGGGACAGACGGCCTCCATGTCCTCCACCAGCCCGCGCGCCACGTGGATGGCCCGCAGCGCCATGAAGAAGCCGCCCGCACCCTGCGTCTCCTGCCCGATGGCGCCGTGGGACAGCGGAATCCGCTCGTCCTGCACCCTGGCCTCGAAACCGCCGGGACGGTAGCTGGACAGCACGCCGTCGCAGCCGTCCAGCGCGGCCCGTCTGTCGGTGGTGGCGGTGATCCTGAGATCCGCGCCCTGGGCCTCGGCCATCTTGCGGGCCAGGCGGCAGACCACATCGAGTTTTTCTGAATCGATGTCCTGCAACACGATTTCCGAACCGGCAAAATTGGCGGCCTGGCGAATGAACGAGGCGACGGTGCCGGGCGCGCGGGTGCTGCCGCCGCCGATGTAGGCGAGTTTGACCTGGGCCATGTGACTGTCCTTGTGGGGTGGAGAGACGGCAAGACGGGGGCGGGCACCAGGGTTCACGGCCCCACGCCCACCCCCGCCTGCCGCCGCGCCTGAATCGCCGGATCGTGCAGCAGGCAGCGCGCGGTGTGTCCGCGCCCCACGTCGTACATCCTCGGCAGGCCGTCCCGGCATTCGGGCATGGCATACGGGCAGCGCGGCTCGAAGGGGCAGCCAGGCGGCAGGGTCTTCAGATCTGGCACCTCGCCGCGCGCCGCGATGGTTTCCGGCACCAGTCCCGCGTCGGGTTTGGGGGCGGCACTTTTCAGCAGCTGGGTATACGGGTGCTGCGGGCGGTCAATGACCTCCACGGCGGGGCCGAGTTCCACCAGCGTGCCGGCGTACAGCACGGCCACCCGGTCACTCATGTAGCGCGCCCCGGCCAGATCGTGTGTGATGAACAGCATGCTCAGGCCCTCCTGATCCTTCAGATCCAGCATCAGGTTCATCACGTCCAGGCGGATCGAGACGTCCAGCGCCGACGTCGGCTCGTCGGCCAGGATCAGCTCGGGGCGGGCGGCCAGGGCGCGGGCGATGCCGACGCGCTGGCGCTGGCCCCCCGACAGCTCGAAGGAGCGTTTGCCCGCGTAGATGCCCGCAGGCGACAGGCCCACGCGTTCCAGCAGCGAGTTCACCTCCGCCTGGGTGTTGCCCCGCGCCAGGCCGTGAATCTGGAGGGGCCGTTTCAGCGTGTACGCCACCGGATGCACCGGGTTGAGGCTGGCGTAGGGGTCTTGAAAGATCATCTGGACGTTCTTGCGCAGCCGTTTCAGCGCCCGCCCGCCCAGGCGGCGCGGCACCGGCTGGCCGTTCAGGCGGATCTCGCCGGAGGTGGGCGTGTGCAGCCGGGCGATCAGGCGGGCAATCGTGCTTTTGCCGCTGCCCGACTCGCCCACCAGCCCCAGCACCTCGCCGCGCGCAATGGAAAAGCTCACGTCGTTGACGGCCACCACGCCGCCCGCCCGGCCCCGCGCCCCGAAGACCTTGCGGAGGCCCACGATCTCCAGCGTGTTTGGATTTTCGTGTGAAGGCACGACGTTAGTTGAGGTTGACGCTGCGGCTTGGCTCACGGCTCACCTCCCCTTGGAGATCTGCGGCGGCTCTCTGACTATCGCGCAGGGCGTTGTCCTTGAGCGCCGCTGAAACGGTGGGATCGTACAGGAAGCAGGCCGCCGTCTGCCCCTCGGCCACCGGGAAGGTCTGCAGCGGTTTGACGTCGCACACGCCGGGCATGCGCGTGGCGCAGCGCTCGAAGAAGGGGCAGCCGACGATTTCCGCGCTCAGGGACGGCGGCTTGCCGGGAATGCCGCTGCGGCGCGTCCGGGGGCCGGTCATCGGCGGGAACGAGTTCATCAGTTGCTGGGTGTAGGGGTGCGCCGGGTGCGCGTACAGCTGGTGTGCCGGGGCCAGCTCCACCACCTCGCCCGCGTACATGATCGCCACCCGGTCACTCATTTCCACCAGCAGCGACAGATCGTGCGTGATGAAGATGATGCTGATGCCCAGGCGGCGCCGCACGTCGTTGATCTCCTGCAAGATCTGGCGCTGCACCACCACGTCCAGCGCCGTCGTCGGCTCGTCCATCACGATCAGTTTCGGTTCCAGCGCCAGCGCGATGGCGATCACCACGCGCTGCTTCATGCCGCCGGACAGCTGGTGCGGGTAGGTGTCCAGGTACGAGGCCTGAATGCCCACCAGATCGAACAGTTCGCGGGCGCGGGCGTCCAGTTTCGCCTTGTCGGTCACGCCGTGGGCCTGCATGGCGTCGTAGACCTGCTCGCGAATTTTCAGCACCGGGTTCAGAACGTTCATGGACGCCTGAAACACCATGCTGAATTCCTTCCAGCGCACCCGCCGCAGTTCCTCGGGCGAGAGGGAGAGCAGGTCATGTTCAGCCAGCCGCACCGAACCGCCCAGCACCGCGCCGGGAGGATCGAGCAGGCGCGTGACCGCGAAGGCCAGCGTGCTCTTGCCGCAGCCGGATTCCCCCGCCAGCCCCAGCAGTTCACCTTCCCTCACGTCCAGCGACACGTCCCGCACCGCGCGCACCGTGGGGCCAGGGGTCAGGTAGCCCACGTTCAGCTCGCGGATGCTCAGCAGGGCGTCGGGGTTGCCCCCGGCCCCGGCCTGGGCGGGCCGCCGGAGGGGCGGCAGCCTGAATTTGCCTCCCCCCAGCCGGGGGTTGCTGATCTCGTCGATGGCGAAGTTCAGCAGCGCAAACGACGTGCCCAGCAGCGCGATGCCCAGCCCCGGCATCGCCACCCACCACCACGCGCCCTGCAGCAGCGCGCCCTTGGCCTGCGCCCAGTACAGCATGGTGCCCCAGGTGACCAGCGACACGTCGCCCACGCCGATAAACGACAGGCTGGCTTCACTCAGAACGGCGTACAGCGCCGCGCCGAAGAAGTTCGCGGCGATCAGCCCCGCCATGTTGGGCAGCATCTCGCGGAAGATGATGCGGCCCGGCCCCTCGCCGGCCACCACCGCCGCCTGCACGAAGTCGCGCTCGCGCAGCGCCAGCGCCTGCGCCCGCAGCACCCGCGCCCCGAAGGCCCAGCCGGTGAAGCTGATCACCAGAATCACCGGCCACACGCCCCCGCCGCGCAGAAAGGCGCTGGCGACGATCACCAGCGGTAGCCCCGGCAGCACCAGAAAGACGTTGATCAGCGTGTTGATGGCCTCGTCCACCGCGCCGCCCAGGTACGCGGCGGCCAGGCCGAAGGTCACGCTCAGCAGCGTGGCGATCAGCCCGGCCACCGCGCCCACCAGCAGGGTCAGCCGCGCGCCGTAGATGAACTGCGCGAAGATGTCCTGGCCCAGCGCGGTGGTGCCCAGCCAGTGCTGCGCCGAGAGCGGCAGGAACGGGTCAAACTCCAGCGAATGGGGATCGTAGGGGGTGATCAGCGGGGCACACAGGCTGGCCAGCAGCAGCAGCAGCAGGAAGCCCGCGCCGAACACGCTGCGCGGCTGGCTCAGAAAGCGGCGCAGGCCGCTCACGCCCGGCCCTCGCGGATGCGCGGATCAAGCAGGACATTGATGAAGTCCACCAGCAGGTTGGCCAGCAGCACCGCCAGCGCGATAAAGAAGAAGATGGCCTGCATCAGCGGGTAGTCCAGGTTGGTCACCGACTGGTACAGGTAAAAGCCCAGGCCCGGATACGAAAAGACGATCTCGGTCAGGATCGAGCCGCCCACCACGAAGCCCAGCGCCATGCCGAAGGCGGTGAAGCTGGGCAGCAGGGCGTTGCGCAGCACGTAGCGGGTGATGATGCGGCCTTCGGTCAGGCCCTTGGCGCGGGCAAACGCCAGGTAGTCCTCGCCGGCCACGTTGATCACGTTGTTGCGCATGGTGATCAGCCAGCCGCCCACCGAGGTCACCAGAATGGTGAACACCGGCAGCGCCGCGTGCCGCAGCAGCGAACTCCACCACCCCGCGCTGAAGGTGTCGCCGGGAAAGGGATCGAGGGCGCCGCTCAGCGGAAACCACTTGAGCTGGAACGCGAAGACGTACAGCAGGATCAGCCCGAACCAGAAGTACGGCATGGCGTTCAGGAACAGCGCCACCGGCGTCAGGCCGTCCGCCACCGCCCGCCCGCGCCGCCACCCGCTGTACAGGCCCAGGGCGCTGCCCAGCACGAAGGAGATGACGGTGGTCACGCCGATTAGACCCAGCGTGTACGGCAGGGCGGTGCGCACCACGTCAATGACGGGCGTGGGGAACAGGCTGATCGAGCGCCCGAAATCGCCGCGCAACAAGCCTCCCAGGTAGCCGAAGTACTGCGACAGCGGGCTGCCCAGATCGTTGAGGCCGTAGGCGATCTTCAGCGCATCGACCGCCGACGGATCCAGGCGGCCCTGGTACTTGGCGAGCATCACGCTGACTGGGTCGCCCGGCACCAGGCGCGGTAGGACGAAGTTGAGGGTGGCCGCCACCCACAACGTGAACACGAAGATGCCCAGCTTTCTGAGCAGATAGCGCACAAGACCTCCTGGGGGTGAGGATGGGCGGCCGAACCTTGGCCTGAGGCTTCAAAGGCGGGGCGGGCCGCGGCCAGGGTCTTGGCCCCAGCGCACCTCTCCCGCCCCGCTGCTCACGCCTTATACGGACTCCGATTGAATCGTTTGCAAAAACGATGGAAATCCGAGCGAGAGGAATAGCGTCCTCATGGGCGTCTGTTCATGACGATAGCGAGCAGGAGAAAGGCGGGTTCCGGGCGTGGAGTTTGCGAATCGGCGCTGTCCCGATTTGTAAACGAAACAGACGGCAGTCCGTATTACTTGGGCTTGACGTTCAGGTACATCAGCCGCGCGCCGGCGGTGTCGTCAGGCGAAGCGTCGTTGTAGGGATTCTCGGCGCTGGGAAAGCCGGTGAATTTGCTGGTGTTGAACAGCGCGAAGTTCACGCGGTCGGTCAGCGGCACCCACGGCTGATCCTTCATAACGGCGGCGACGATGGTGTCGATGGCCTTTTGCTGGGCGGACTCGTCGCTGGTGCCGCTGAAGGTCTTGAGGGCCTTGGTGATGGCCGGGTTGGTGTAACGCGACAGGTTGCTGGCGGCCGTCTTGCCTACCGGGGCGGAGAAGTCCGGGTTGAAGGCGGCGTTGAAGGTGTAGTACGGCGTCGAGCCGTTGCCCCAGCCCCACGAGATGCCCATGTCGTAGCTGCCGGTCTGCAGGCCGCCCGAGTAGCTGCCCCAGGCCTGCTGATCGATGCTGGTCTTGATCCCCACCTTCTTGAGATCATTGCCGATCACCTGCGCCATGGTGATGAAGTCCGTCCAGCCCGCGCCCACCAGAATCTTGAAGCTGGGCAGCGCCTTGCCGTCCTTGCCCAGGCGGTTACCGCTGCTGTCCTTCTTGTACCCGGCGGCGGTCAGCGCCTTGTCGGCGGCGGCGGCGTCGAACTGGGGGGCGACCTTGCTGGACAGCCATTCCTTTTGCTGGCCGGGGAAAATGGCGGCGGGGCTGGCCGCCGGTACCGCGCCCGCGTAGGCTTTCTGGGCCACTTCCTTGGTGTTGATGGCGCGGGCCACCGCCCGGCGGAAGGCCGGATCGTTAAAGGGCGCTTTCGCGGTGTTGAAGTACAGGAAGTTGATGTTGTTGGTGGGCCACCAGTAGCTGGTGTTGGGGCTCTTGGCCGCAAACGCCTTGGGATCGGGAATCCCGATGTAGCCGTAGTCGGCCTCGCCGCTCAGCAGTTTGAGCTGCGCCGCGTCGTTGGTGCTGGTGGCCAGCCACACCAGCGCGTCCACGTAGGGCTGCCCCTTCATCCAGTAGTTGGGATTTTTCAGCACCCGCAGCGCCTGCTGGCTGTAGCTGTCGGCGACGAACGGCCCGGTGCCCACCGGCTTGGTGTTGGTGAAGGTGCTGGGGTCTTTCACGTCCTTCCACAGGTGTTCAGGCACCATGGGCGTGGCGGCGATGTACTGGAAGATCGGGGTGTTGGGCGTGGTGAAGGTGAACACCAGCGTGGTGGGATTGGTGGCCTTGACGCTGCTCAGGCCGCTTTTCCAGATGCCGCTGGTGTCCAGCGCCGGAAATGATTTGAGGTAATTGAAGCTGAAGGCGGCGTCGCTGGCGCTGAAGGCCTTGCCGTCGTGCCACTTGACCCCTTCACGGGTGTTGACGGTCAGGGTCTTGCTGTCCTTGCTCCAGGTGTACTTGGTGCCCAGCACCGGCGTGACCTTGCTGTTGATGGAATTCACGAAGAACAGGCTCTCGTACAGCGCCGAGTTGGTGGGCAGCAGGTGCTGATCGCCGGGAACGAAGGGGTTGTAATTTTCCGAACCCCACTGGGTGTCGCGCACCACGGTGAAGACGGTCTTGGGATTCTGGGCGTGCGCGGCGCTGCCCAGGGCGGCGGTCAGGATCAGGGACAGGGAAAGAATCGTCTTGACAGTGCTGTTCATGGATGGTTCCTCCGGGAAATGAGACGGCGCACGAACGGTGGCGGGCAGGGCAAACACGGTGGGCTTCGGGGCAGGGGCTTCGCGAGAGGGGCTTCACGGCGGCCCGGTGGACTCGCGCCGCACCAGTTCGGGGGCGAAGGTCACCGATTCGGCCGGGAGACCGGCGATCAGGCGCAGAGACAGTTCCGCCGCCGCCGCGCCCATCGCGTGGGCCGGCTGCCGGATGCTGGTCAGGCGTGGGTACAGCAATGAGGCGATCACGGCGTCGTCGAAGCCCACCACGGCCACGTCGGCGGGCACCCGCAGGCCGCGGCGGTGCAGGGCACGCAGAGCGCCCGCCGCCATCAGGTCGCCGGCCACGAACAGGCCATCGGGGGCGGGCTCTGCCGCCAGCAGCGCGTCGGCGGCCCACGTCCCGGACAGCTCGGAGTAGTCGCCCTCCGCGCGGCGATACGTCAGGCCCGCCTTGCTCAGCGCTCCCGCGAAGCCCCGCTCGCGCTCCCGGCTCTCGCGGCCCGGCGCGCCCAGGTAGGTCAGTCGCCGGCGGCCCACCCGCAGCAGTTCCAGGGCCGCCAGCCATCCGCCCGCCTCATTGTCCAGTTCCACCCGGCACGGCAGCCCAGCATGTTCGGCCGAGATCTGCACCCAGTGCAGTCCGCGCGGCGCAGGCGGGGTGGTGCTCAGGCGCGAGTTGATGATGACGCCTCCGTCCACCGCGTGCCGCAGCACCTTCCGCGCCGCCGTGAGTTCGCCGACCGGGTCGTCGTCGCTGGAGGCCAGCAGAATGCTCATGCCGCGCCCGCCCAGCACGGCCTCGATACCGCCAAGCATCTCACCGTACAGCGGAAAGGAGACGTTCGGCACGATCAGCCCCAGCAGTTCACTACGGCCCCGCACCAGATTGCGGCCCAGCGAACTCGGCTCATACCGCAGCGCCGTGGCCCACTCCAGCACCCGCGCCCGCGTGTCCGGGCTGACCGAGGCGGCGTCGTTGAAGACCCGCGACACGGTGGCCGTCGACACGCCTGCCAGCCGCGCCACCTCACGGATGCCCGAGCCGCGTGCGACAGGGGGCAGGGGAGAAACGGTGGTTTCGCGCATCACGCCTCCTGGGGATTCGGTGACGGGGCCAGCAGACGGCAGGGACCAGCACGGAAACTCATGGGGACGACAAACGCCACGGCCCAGTGCCGGGTCTGAAAACGTTACATTGTGGACAATCTCAAAGTAAGCGGGCGGGCAGGGGAAGTCAAGTGCAAATGAACAAATGGTCACTGGTTCGCGCTGGCCGCAGGGACCGGGCCACCCCCGCCCGGCATGGAAAATAGGCCCATGCTGCGCCCTGCCCCTGCCCTGAGCCCCGAAATTGCCGCCCTACTGAGCCGCGCCATGTTCCCCGATCCGGCGCGAATCGCCCGTGTGCTGGCGGCGTACCGCACGGGGCCAGACCGCGCCGTCTTTGTCTGGGAGGTGGGTGGTGTGGCGGTCAGTGCGGCGGGGATGCGGGTGGCCGGGGCAGAGGCAGAGGTGCTGCACATCGGCACCCGCCCGGACGGCACGGGGCAGGGTCACGGGCGCGCGCTGCTGTGGGCCATCGCGGCGCACCTGAAGCTTTCCCGGCTGGTGGCGGAGACCGACGAGGACGCGGTGGGGTTTTACCGCCGCAGCGGCTTCGAGATCGGTGGCGCCCCGGACAGGGGAGGGCGGCGCAGGTTTCTTTGCACCCTTACGCTGGAGCGCTGATGCCGAAAGCGGCCCAGGCGGCCCGCAGATCGGGATGGGGAATCAGCAGCCGGGCCTGTGGCGACGCCATCCAGCCCAGGAACCAGCGCGTGCCCGCCTCCAGGCCGTCTTCCAGCGCGTTCAGCAGATCGGCGTGGTAGGGGGGGACGCCGCCCTGATCCCATTCCAGCTTGTCGGCCAGGAATACCACCCTATCCAGCGGCGTAGGCCGGGCATGCAGGGTGGTGTGAAAGCGGACGGCCTGCAACACGCCCGTGTCGGTGACGCCGTACAGCTCGCGGGCCAGCACCACGCTCAGTTTGGCGTGCAGCAGCATAGGCACCTGACGTTCCTCGGGCACGATGGGCACCCCCAGGCCCCCGCACAGGGCGGGCATCCGGGCGCCGGAGACGATGCCGCCCACGTCGTGCAGGAGGGCCGCCGTCTGGGCGGCCAGCGGATCGACCCCGAAGCGCTGCGCCAGCCCCAGCGCCTCGTGGGCCACCCGCGGCACGTGCTCGCGCGTCACCTCCCGGCCATGTGCGGCGAACAGGGCGTCCACGTCGGCGGCCAGAGTGCCAGAGGGAGGAAAGTCGCGTTGCAGGGCGGCCAGCCACGCCGCGCCGTCCATTCCCATCACCTTGCCCGCCTCATCTGGCCCGCAGTTTCTTGCGCTCCTGCACGGCCAGTTCGTCCACCCGCTCGTTCTCCCCGTGCCCGGCGTGACCCTTGACCCACACGAAGGTCAGGGCGTGGGTTCGGGCCTGCTCAATCAGCGCCTCCCACAAGTCCTGATTTTTCACCGGTTCCCGGCTGGCGGTTTTCCAGCCGTTGCGCTGCCAGTTCAGAATCCAGCCGTCGGTAAACGCCTTGCGCAGGTACTGGCTGTCGGTGATCACGCGCACCTGACACGGGCGCTTGAGGCTCTGCAGGCCTTCCAGCAGGCCGCGCAACTCCATGCGGTTGTTGGTGGTGTCCGCCTCGTGGCCCGACAACACCAGCTCATGTTCGCCGGCGCGCAGGATGCAGGCCCAGCCGCCGTGCCCGGCCGTCGTGTCGCAGGCACCGTCGCTGAACAGTTCCACCACGTTGCCCGCCACCGGCGTCTGAGGCTGAATGCCAGCTTGTAGCGGCAGCAGATCGCGCGCCTTGTCCTGCGCCTTGCGGGCGGCAGTTTTGGGAAAAGAGGAGCGGGGGCGCGTCACGTCCGGAACTGTAGGCAGCCGGGCCGCGTACTGTCAAGCATGAGCCGCACAGCCCTCGCCATTCCCGAAGCCGACCGCACCCCGGCGGTGCTCACGCACCTGTCGCCGCTGGCGGGCTTTCTGCTGCCCACGCTGGGCAACGTGCTGGGGCCGCTGGTGGCGTGGCTGGCCCTGCGCGACCGCAGCCCCGCGCTGGATCAGCAGGGCAAGGAGGCGCTGAACTTCCAGCTGAGCATGTGGGTCTACGGCGTCGTGATCGGCGTGCTGGCCTTCATCCTGTTCAGCCTGGGGCTGATCGGCGGGGCGCTGGGCGCGGCGGCCGGCGCGCAGGATCTGGGGGCCTTCGCCTTCCTGGGCACCTTCGCGGCCTTTTTCGTGTTCTTCGTGCCGCTGCTGCTGCTGCTGAGCCTCATCCCGTTCATTTTCATGATCGTGGCGGTGGTGCGGGTCAGCTCCGGGCAGCCGTACCACTACCCGCTGAGCATCCGCTTCGTGCGCTGAGCCGGACTCCGGATGGGCGGCCCAGCCCGCGCGATGGGTCTATCCTGTGGCCCATGCGAATCATGGCTGTGTTTGCCCACCCCGACGACGAGATCGGTTGCGCCGGAACGCTGGCGAAGCACGCGGCGCGCGGCGACGAGATCATGCTGGTCTGGACGACGCTGGGTGAACTCGCCAGCCAGTTCGGCGACACCTCGCACGAGGAGGTCACCCGCATCCGGCGCGAGCACGGCGCGTGGGTGGCCGACAAGATTGGCGCCCAGTACCACTTCTTCGACATGGGCGACAGCCGCATGACCGGAGGCCGTGACGAGGCCCTGCAACTCGCCAAACTGTACGCCACGTTCCGCCCCAACGCCGTGATCACCTGGAGCGACGATCACCCGCACCCCGATCACCGCATGACCGCCAAGATCGCCTTCGACGCCATCACGCTGGCGCGCATTCCCAAGATCGTGGGCGAGCGGGGCGGCGGTCAGGCCATGCCCCCGGCCCCTGATCTGAGCGGCGACGACGCGGTGGGCAGTGTTGATGTGAAGAGTGGCGAGGACGTGCGTCGCCTCTCGGCGTGGCGCGATCCGATCCGCTTCTACCAGTACTACGCCCCGGCCAGCCCCTACCCCGAGGTCTTCGTGGACATCTCGGACACGCTGGAGACCGCCGCCGCCATCGCCTCGTATTACCGCGACTTCTACAAGTGGCAGTGGACCGACGAGCTGTTCCGCGAGGGCCGGGCAGGCGCGGGCCGTCTGGCCGGGGTCAGGTACGCCGAACGCTTCAACCTGCGCGCCAGCCACCTGCGGGCGCGCGACTATCTGGACTGATACGGATTCCGCTTGTTTCGTGTAGGAACCGGGAGAGCGCTGGTTCCTACACTCCACGTCCGGGGGGACGTTTTTCTCTTTCTCGCTCTGCTTCGCAGCTTTGCAAGTCCGCTCGGATCTTCAGATGTTTCCAACACCTTTCCATCCAACACCTTTCAATCGGTGTCCGTATGAGGTGGCTCAGCCGCCCAGCGCCGCGATCACATCATCTGGCATGCGGGCCGGGCGGTAGGCCTTGTCGGTGGCGATGTGGCGGGTCTCGCCGGTCGCCACCAGTTCCTCGCCGCGCCGAACCTCGTAGGTAAAGGTCACGGTGCGGCTGCGAAGGGCCGAGATCCGGGTGGTCACGGTCAGGTCGTCGTCGTAGCGGGCGGCGCGGCGGTACTCCACATTCAGGCCCGAGAGCATCAGGTAATAGCCGCGCGCCTCGATCTCGGTGTAGGGCAGGCCGAGGGCGCGCATCAGGTCCGTGCGGCCCACCTCGAACCACACCGGGTAGGTGGCGTGGTGGACGACGCCCATCATGTCGGTCTCGGCGTAGCGCACGCGGATGCTGGTGTGCACGGCCACGCTCACAACCGGTTGTCCTCGGCGGCGCGGAATTCCAGCGTGGGTGTGCGGCGCAGGCGCACCTGCTGCGCGACCTGCCGTTGCAGGTGGCCTCGGGCGTGGTCCAGGGCTTCGAGCAGGTCGGGCATGTCGGCCCCCAGCGCGCTGATATACACCCGCGCCAGGCTGAAATCGGGGGTCAGGGTCACGCGCTCGACGGTCACGATCAGCGGCACACGCGGGTCACGCAGGCCTGAAATGGCCTCGCTGAGGACGCGGGTGATCTGGGACTGCACCTGTTCGGGCTTCATGCCGGGAACCGGGAGAAAGGGAGACGGGAAAGGGTCATCCCGCCATGCTAAAGCAAGACGCGCAAAGCGGATGGCTGGACGCTGAAGGTTCTGGCAGCGGAGGGCACGCCGGGCTGCCCGTCAGCGGATGTAACGCCGCCCGGTGTATTCGGTGAACACGCCGATGCCGTAGCTGACCTTGCGGACGCTGTCCAGCACGGGCTTGCCGTTCCAGGCCAGGCCGGTGGAGCTGCCGCCGTCCAGCAGCAGGGCGTCCCGGACGCCCAGGCGGGCCATCACCTTGGCCATCTCGGTGGTGGTCAGGCGCGACTTGGTGCTGACCATCACCAGGTCGCGGTTGCTGACCAGTCCGATGGCGCTGCGGGCGGCGCGGCCAAAAAGCGCCGGATCGCGGAAGGCGCTGCTGTACTGGAACTGTACCCGGCCCCCCATCAGAATGCGCGGCCCGGTGGCGATCACGGTTTCCATGCCCTGCCACGCGCTGTCCAGCGGCACGCGCAGCAGCCCGGTGGTGCTGGGGCGGATGGCGGCGCGGTTGTCAGGGGTGATCGCCAGCGCCTGCGGAATACGGCCCCAGGTCAGCATGCGGCCCTGCATCACGATGTCCCCGGCCGGGGCGTAACTGTGCGGATGAAAATACGAGCCGTTGATGATCGCCTGCGCGCCGCTGGACCGGGCCAGCTGGCTGATCCGCGCGCCAGAGCCGAAGCGCAGGCCGCCGCCGGGCAGCACGGGCGCGATCAGCACGTCGCGGTAGCGCAGGTCCACGTTGACGATCTGCACCGGAATATTCAGCGGACGCAGTTGCTTGTGGCTGGCCGCGCGGCCCTGCGGTCTGGGCGGAATCGGCACCGGGATGTGCGACGGCACCAGCACCTTGCGCCCCGGCACGATGTATTTGTAGCTGCTCAGACCGTTCAGTCGGCGCAGCTTGTCCACGCTGACGCGGTACTTGCGGGCGATGCTGGCCGCCGTGTCCCCGGCATTCACATGGATGTAGGTGTACAGCGTCCGCACCTCGGTGGTGGGGCGAGGAGCGGGGGCCGCGCCGCGCGCCGGGATCTTCAGGCGCTGTCCCGGCGAGATCAGTGTACCGTTGATGTTATTGGCTGCTTGCAATGCGCCCACGCTGACGCCGTATTTTGCGGCGATCTTGCTCAGAAAGTCACCGCGCTGGACGGTGTAGGTCACGGCGGCGGGGGCCGCAGCCGTCGCGTGGGCGGGCGCGGCGGGAAGGGCCGCCACCCGGCTCAACTTCAGAACCTGCCCTGGCCGGATGGTGTCACTCTTCAGGCTGTTGGAGGCCTTGAGCTGCGCCACGCTCAGGCCCGCACGCGTGGCAATTTTGTACAGCGTGTCGCCGGAACGCACCGTGACCGTGCCGGAAGCCGCGTGGGCCGGGCCGATCAGCAGCAAAAAGATTAAGAAAAGATAACGGGACGACATAGGCGTCCCAGATGAACACATCGGCGGGATGGGCGGATGAGCAGGGCTGATCGAAACCAGAGGTCTGACGCGGGGCACAGGACGGGCGCAGGACCGAGTGGCCTTGCCCTCTGCTGGCACTCAGCCCCGCAGCCTGGCCGTTCAGGTGCCCGGCGTACTGCCCGGCAACACCGCCACCCGCCCGATCATGTACGCCACGCCGTACAGGAACAGGGTGGCGACGGGCAGAAACTTCAGGCCGGTGCGGTGCTCGATCATGCGGCCCCGCACCAGCACCTCGATCACGTACAGGCTGAGCAGCGCGAAGGCCGAGTACATCCAGTGTTCCAGGTCGCGGCTGGGATCGTAGGGCAGGCCGTACTTGCTCAGGCCGCCGCCCACATTAACCGCGCTGGGCACCTTGGCGCCGCCCAGGGCCAGGATCACGCCGGTGGCCACCGGAATCAGGGTCAGCACCCAGACCACGCGCAACCACACCACAAACGAGCGGCTGACGGTGCCCTTGATGGCCGGGGCCAGGCTCCAGACCAGCAGAATCAGCGTGGACAGGGCGTAGGGCGTGGGAAACAGCAGGGCCAGCGCGGAGCCGAACTGGTAGCCGTGGATGGCGCGGAGCAGTTCCATATGCCGCGTAGCGTAGCGTGGCGGCAGACCACACGACTGTCACTGGAGATCGGCTCTCGCCGGAGCCGGCTTGGGCGGCCTTCAGGGCTCGTCGGGCAGGTCCACCAGGGTCAGGTCCGGCAGGTAGCTGCCCGGCTGCAGCGGGGCCGTCTCGCCGCTGCGGCGCAGGCGCAGGCCCCGCGGCACCTCCACCAGCAGGACGTTGGGACCGCTGAGGGTCACCTTCAGCCCGCCCAGCGCCGGCGCGCCGAAAGCGGTGCCCAGATCGCTCTGGCCTGCGGGCAGGGTCACGGTGTGCTGGCCGTAGGGGCCGGCGGCCCGCACGTTGGCGGCGTCGTGGCGCAGGGACTCGTGGCGCAGGGTCAGGGGCAGTCCCAGCCCGGCCAGGGTGCCCAGCGGAGGGTGCGGGGCGCGGCCCGCGCGGCCTACAGCGACGCCCAGCAGGGCGCCGGGGCGCACCACGTCCCCGGCCTCCACCAGCCGCGCGCCCTGGCTCACTTCCAGATCGGCCGGCACCCGCAGGATCCTGAGGCCGTCGCGGTGCTGCTCGGCGCGCAGGCCGCTCAGGTGCGGCACGCGCGCCAGTTGCCCCAGATCGAAGGGACCGCCCAGCGGGATCGGCACAGGAGTCACCTCGCCGCCCGCCGCCACCAGCGACAGGACGCGGCCCGCACCGTACTCGATTCCCTCCACAGCCGGCGGCTCGTCACGCGGAATCGGGGCGGGTCTCAGGGCAGGTCTCGGGCGCGTGCTGGCCCCTGCCGCGGACCGGCGCAGAGGCCGCCACCCCCCGCCAGCCCCCGCAGACCGGCCCTGCCGCGCCCGCGCCCAGACGAACACGCCGCCGGCCAGGACCAGCAACACCAGCGCCCACAGCCACGCTGGAGCGTCCCTCCAGCGCCCGGCAGGCCCCTGCTGGGGCGGCGTTGGCCGCGGCGTGGGCGTGGGGCCGGATGCTTTCGGCGCGGCCTTGACAGCGGCGGCGGCGTAGGGGGTGCGGCCTCCCGCGCGGCCCTGAACGGCAGGCAACCGGATTTCCCCAGCGCCGGGCAGACGCAGCAGCGGCGTGACCGTCTGCCCTGGATTCAGCGAGCGGTTGGTCAACCGGACCGAGAAGTCCCGCGCGCCGGGCAGATGAGACACCACCGCTACGAGGCCCGCTGGCAGGGCGCCCAGCGTCAGGCCGCCTACCGCCACGCCGGGCGTGGCCCGGTAGCGCAGCACGGTGTCCTCGCCCCGGGCCAGCGCCCGGTCCGCGCCGGGGTTCAGCAGGGTCACGGGCGACTGCAGGTTCAGGCGCAGCAGCAGGCGCTGGGGCCGGGGGGCCACGCGGCCGGGCGCCGTCGTGCGCGGCGCACACAGCACCGCCGCCGCGCCGTAGGGCACCCGGCCAGTCTGCTGCAGCCGCACCTGACCGCCGGCCACCACGTCCTCGGCCAGCCGCAGCGTGCGGGCGTCCGGGGTGGCCAGCGTCACCCGCGTGCCGTCGGCCAGCGGCACGCGCAGCGCCGCCGCGTCCTCCACGCGCAACAGGCCGCTGCCCAGGCCGGGGCCGTCCAGCCGCGGCACCTGACCCAGCGGCACGGTCAGGCCGTCAGCGTAGGTGCTGGCGGCTAGCGCCTGGCGGGCCTCGGCGGGAATCCCGGTGCCCAGCGCCACGTAATGCAGCCGGTCAAAGGGGCCGCGCTCCCTGAAGGCCGCCAGCGCCTGGGCCGCCGTGAAGGAGCGCGCCGTGTCGTTGTCGATGCCGTCGGTCAGCACGAACACGGTGGTCACGTACTGCGTGCCCCCGGTCAGGGGCTCAAGAGCGGCGCGCAGGCTGCGGTACAGGTAGGTGTTGTTGCCGTCGGCCCGCAGGCCCTGAAGGGCGGTGTTCCACTGCGCCGTTCCTGCGGGACGGTCAAAGCCGCGGCGCGTCCTCAGCCCGGCGTCGAAGGTCAGCAGCTCCACCCGGTCAGGCCGCGTGACCCGCACGTAGCGATTCAGTTCGGTTCGCACCTGCCCGAAGATGTCGGCCTGACCGTCGCCGATGCCGCGCATGCTGCCGCTGGTGTCCAGCACGAAGACCGCCCGCGTGAGCGCCGGCAGTGGCCCGGCGGGCAGGGTGCAGGCGGCGGGCGGCGGGGCAGAGGGGGGCTTCGGCGGCGTCGCCTGAGCGGCCGCCGGGCCGGGGACGGTCAGGCTGAGACCCAGCGCGAGGGTGAGGAGGGTGGCGGACTGCATCTCACTCCATTGTGCCCCGAGATGGCGTCTGGGGAACGGCACCGGGCAACCGTGCGGCGGCAGCGGGGAGGACGGCGGCGGGTCGCCCCTGCGTCTCCGGGCCACCCTACTTCAGTTGCTCTTTGAGAAACTCCATCAATCCCCGGATGTACTCGCGGTCAAAGCGGAACTCCACGCCCGCTGCGCGGTACAGCTCCGGCACGCCCGCCGCGTTGCCCAGGCGCAGCGCCGCCTTGTAGCGCTCCAGCGCCCCCGCCGCGTCGTTCCTGGCCCCGCGCCAGAGGGCCACCGCCGCCAGATAGCACATGGCGTACTCGATGTAATAGAACGGCACCTGAAAAATGTGGTAGTACTGCCAGCCCTTGGCCCGCACGCCCTCGTCGAGGCCGTCCCAGTCGATAAACGGATGAAAGGTCTTGTCCAGTTCCAGCCATCGGGCGTCCAGTTCGGCGATGCCCACGTCCTCCGGCGCCTCGGCGTACAGCCAGTGTTGAAAGGCGTCCATCTGCGCGGCCCACGGCAGGAAGGTCACCACGCCCTGCAACTGGTTGCGGCGGTAGCGGGTCAGCTCCTCGTCGTCAAACACGTGGCCCAAGTGGTCCAGGGTCAGGAATTCCATCGCCATGCTGGGAATTTCCACGAACTCGATGGGACTCCAGCGGTTCCACAGCAGCGGCTGGGCGTCGCCGCTGTAAAAGCCGTGGAAGGCGTGGCCCACCTCGTGAAACAGCACCCGCAGGTCCTCGGCGCTGCCCACCACGTTCATCAGCACGAAGGGCTCGTTGTTGACCGGGAAGTACTGGCAGTAGGCGTGCGTCATCTTGCCAGGGCGCGATTCCAGGTCCAGCAGCCCGCCCTCGCGCATCTGCCCGAAGCGGGCGGCCAAGTCGGCGTCCACACCCGCGAAGGCGGTCTGCGCCACGGCCTGCAATTCCTCGCCCGTCGTGAACGGCCGCAGCGGCTCCCGGCCCGACGGGTCCAGCAGGGTGTTGCGGTTGTAATCCCAGGGGCGCACGCTGCCCAGTCCCAGCGCCTGCGCGACGCCGCGCACGATCTCGCCCGCCAGCGGCACGGCTTCCTCGCGCACCGCCTCGTGAAAGGCGCGGCAGTCGGCGGGAGTGTAGTCCACGCGGTCCAGCTGCTTCCAGCGGAAATCGCGGTAGTTGGCCTCGTCGGCGTTGCGGGCCAGCCGCTGCCGGGTATGAATCAGGTCCAGCATCACCGCGTCCAGCTCGGGGGCCACCTCCATGTTGCTGACGGTCAGCGCCCACCACGCGTCCTCGCGCGCCTTGCGGTCCGGGCTGTCGAGGTGCTGCCTGGCCTGGGGAATGGTCAGGGTCTGGCCGTTCAGGGTGACCTTCTGGTTGCCGGTGATCACCGAGTGGCGGTTCTTGTGCTGTTCGTGCGTGACTTCCAGATCCACATTGGCCTCGCGGAACAGCGCGGCAGCGTCACGGAAGCGGCGGAAATTCAGGGCGAAATCCGGCGCGGGCGCGTAGTCCGGCACCGCCAGCAGCTTCTCGGTCAGCGCCTGCCCGGTGCGGGCCGCCTGGGGCATCACCCCGGCCACGAAGGCCTGGTAGCGCCCCTGCGCCGCCTCGTCGTCGGTGTGCAGGTCCGCGTGGGTGGACAGCTTGGCCCCGGCCTCGCCCAGTTCGGCGTCCAGGGCGCTCCAGCGCCGCAGCCACGCTGGCACGGCCGCCGCCGTCAGTTCGGCGCCCAGCAGCGCCTCATAGCGCGGGCAGTACGCTTCCCAGTTCGCGGCGCCTTCGGAAATCTGCAGCTTGCTCTCAACCCGGTCCAGTGGTGCAGTCATGCCGGGGAGTCTAGCGGCTGACCATCGGTGCGCCGCTGTCCATATGGCCTAGTGGCCCTCCAGCGGGTGCGCTCAGTCCGGGGCGTCGGCGCCGCGTTTGCCTGCCGGTCCCTTGCCGTCGCTGTCGGAGGCGCGGCGCAGTTCGCCCGCCGGCACGTTCAGCAGCATGCCCTGGTCGCTGTACACGTCCACGGTCCCGGCCAGCGGGTGCAGTTTGGTGACCTTGCCGCACGCGCCCGTGCCGGTGTGGCAGACCTTGGCATTCTTGCGCGGCAGATCGCGCAGCAGGTCCTGGTACTGGGTGTGCTCGAACTGCAGGCAGCACAGCAGCCGGCCACACGGCCCCGACAGCTTTTCCGGGTTCAGCGGCAGCTGCTGGTCCCGCGCCATGCGGATGCTGACCGGGGCGAAGTCCTGCAGGTGATGGCTGGAACAGTTCTCGCGCCCGCACGCGCCCAGCGCGCCGATCATCTGCGCCTGCTCGCGCGGGCCGATGGCCGCAAAGTTCACGCGGGCGCTGGTGTGTTCGCGCACCTCGCCGATCAGGCCGGTCAGTTCGATGCGCTCGTCGGCGCTGTAACTCACCGTGACCAGACTCTCGTCCAGCGTGAATTCCACCGCCACCAGCTTGACCGCCAGCCCACGCTCACGCGCCCGCGCCCGCAGCAGCCACTTCAGGTCCTCGCCGGTGCGGTGTAACTTGTCCCAGCGTTCCAGGTCCTCCGGCGTGGCCGCCCGCAGCACCGCGCCGTAGCGCTCATTGTTCTTCGCCTGCCCCGGCTCGCCGCGCACGGTGGCCACTTCCGGCCCGCGCTTGCCCTGCACGACCACCCGCGTGCCCACGGGGAACGTGTCCTCGCTGAGCATGGGGTGGAGGCGGGGGCTGCGCTCGAAGCGGACGGGAAGGACAACCATTGGCCGCAGCATGTCACGCCGGACGGCGGGGCGTCGGGAGCTGACGCACAAACGGGCGGGAGCCTTGGCCTGCCGGCCACGACAGTTCAAACGGGAGGAGCGGCTGGTCAGGCGGCAATCCTCCCGGCCATCCGCTCCCGCTGTTCGGCTGGGCTGAATCCTCAGTGCAGCTCGGCCAGCACCTCAATCTCCACCCGCACGTCGCGGGGCAGGCGGGCCACCTGCACGGTGCTGCGGGCTGGGGCCGGGGCCGGGAAATGACGCTCGTAGACGGTGTTCATGTCGGCAAACTCGTTCATGTCGGCCAGGAATACGGTGGTCTTGACCACGCGGTCCATGTCGGTGCCTGCCGCCCGCAACACGGCGCGCAGGTTCTGCATGACCTGTTCGGTCTGTTCGGCGATGCCGCCCCCCACCAGCTGGCCGTCCGGCGTCAGCGGAATCTGGCCGCTGGTCACCACCAGATTGCCAAACACGATGGCCTGGCTGTAGGGGCCGATGGCGGCGGGGGCGTCGGCGGTCTGCACCATGTCTTTCATGCCCTGAGCATACCTGTCCCCACGCCGGGGTGCGCTCCGTGCAGAGGCTACGGACGCGGTGATGTCAGGTCCGTGACGGGTGGCCGAGTCTCTCTCAGGTGCTGCCGCGGTCCTGCCGGTTCTGCGTTTTCAGCGCCCGGCCCGCCCGATTCGCCTCATCCGTCGGGATGCCGGTGGGGGACGGCTGGAAGGTGGACGCTGGCGCCGGACGATCCCCAGGCGCCAGGGCCGCGCTGCGTGCCGAGCAGCACGTCCACGTAATCCGGCCCCCCGTGGTGGGCGGGGGGCAGGTCGTAGATGGGAAGTTTCAGGTCCTGCCGGACGTCGATCACCAGCACGGTGATGTTGTCCGGGCCACCCGCGTCGTTGGCAGCGTCGACCAGCAGGCGGGCGGTGGCGTCTGGGGCCAGGGGCCGGACCAGCAGCTTCAACAGGTCCGTGTCCTTGACCACGCTGCTCAGCCCGTCGCTGCACAGCATCACCCGGTCACCGGCCCTCAGGCGCAGGCCGAACAGTTCCAGCCGCACGCGTTCCTCGCCGCCCAGCGCGTTGCTGACCACGCTGCGCCACTGGTGTTCCCTGGCCTCTTCCTCGGTCAGGTGGCCGAGGCGGACCTGCTCGCTGACCCAGGAATGGTCCTCGGTCAGGCGGAACAGTTCGCCGCCGCGCAGCAGGTAGGCGCGCGAGTCGCCCACGTGCGCGATCAGCAGCGCGCCCCGGTCGATCAGTGCGGCGATCAGGGTGGTCCCCATGCCCACGTACTCGCCGACCGCGTGCCGCAGCACCGCGACGTTGGCGTCCTGCACGGCCTCGGCCAGCCGTATGGGCGGCGGGGTGCGGCGGGCCAGGTAGTGCTGGCTCAGGGCGTCCAGGGCCAGGGTGGCGGCCAGTTCGCCCGCCGCGTGGCCTCCCATGCCGTCGGCCACCGCGAACAGGCCGCCGTGGGGCAGATCGAGCGCCAGCGCGGCGTCCTGATTCACCCCACCCTGCCGCTGACGACCCACGTCCGTCAGCAGGCCAAATGACCAATTCGGCGCTCCCGCAGCCTGCATGTTCGCACTATATGTCACCTGCACTTATTCAACTCTATAAAACATCTCATCTTTCGCCAAGGCCCCGACACTCCCGAGCGTTCCGCTGGCATTGTCCAGAACGTCCCGCCAGCACGGGCAAAAGCGCCGCGCTGTCGCTGCTGGCGGCCACTGACCGAGGCCATAGTCGGCGGCCCGAGGGGTCAGGGGAGACGGGAGACGATAGACGCCTGACGTTCCGGCTTCCTCCACCCCGGTAACGTTGCGGCGGCCCCCAGGGTCCCCGCTACACTGACGCGGTATGTCGCTGCCGTCCTCTGCCCCCCACTCCGCTTCCGAACTCGTCCGCGCCGTGCAGGCCGGTGAAACCACGCCCGCCGCCGCGCTGGAGGCTGCCCTGGCCCGCGCCGAGGCGGCGAACACCCTGAACGCCCTGATCAGCCTGAACGGTGGGGCCGGCGAGCAGGCGGCGGCGGTGCAGGCGCGGTTGCAGGCGGGCGAGACGCTGCCGCTGGCCGGCCTGCCGGTGGTGGTCAAGGACAACCTCAACCTGACGGGCACGCGCACCACCTGCGGCAGCCGGATGCTGGAACACTACGTCAGCCCCTACACCGCCACCGCCGTGCAGCGCCTCGTGGATGCAGGCGCAGTGATCGTGGGCAAGGCGAACATGGACGAATTCGCGATGGGCAGTTCCGGCGAGAGCAGCGCTTACGGCCCGACACTGAATCCATGGGACACGGCGCGGGTCACCGGCGGCACCAGCAGCGGCAGCGCGGCGGTGGTGGCTGCGGGCCTGACTTCCGTCAGTCTGGGCAGCGATACGGGCGGCTCGGTGCGCCAGCCTGCGGCGCTGTGCGGGGTGTACGGTTTGAAGCCCACCTATGGCCGGGTCAGCCGCTACGGACTGGTGGCCCACGCCAGCAGCCTGGATCAGATCGGCCCGCTGGCCCGCCACGCCGCCGATCTGGCGCTGACCATGAACGTGATCGCCGGACACGATGGGCGCGACGCCACCAGCCTGGACGCGCCGCCCGCCTTCGTCGCCGGAACCCCTGAGGATCTGCGCGGCCTGCGCGTGGGTGTGGTCACCGAGAGTCTGGGGGGCAACACGGCGGGCGTGGGCGCGGTGCTGGACGCCACCCTGGATGCCCTGCGCGGCGCGGGGGCCAGCGTGGGCGAGGTCAGCCTGCCTGCCCTGCGGCACGCCATCGCCACCTACTACCTGATCTCCATGCCGGAAGCCAGCAGCAATCTGGCCCGCTACGACGGCATGGTCTACGGCAGCCGGGAGCCAGGGGGCGATGTGCTGGGCAGCATGACCCGCACCCGTGAGCGCGGCTTCGGGCGCGAGGTGCAGCGCCGCATCATGATCGGCACCTACGCCCTGAGCAGCGGCTATTACGACGCCTACTACAGCAAGGCCACCCGCGTGCGCCGCCTGATCGCCAATGAATTCAGCGCCGCCTTCGCCCAGTTTGACGTGCTGGTCACGCCCACCAGCCCCTTCCCGGCCTTCCGCCTGGGCGAGAAGATGAACGATCCGCTGACCATGTACGCTGCCGACGTGGACACCGTGGCCGTGAACCTCGCGGGCCTGCCCGCCCTGAGCGTGCCCGCCGGATTTGAGGAGGTGGACGGCAAGCGGCTGCCCGTGGGCATTCAGTTCATCGCACCCGCCTTGCAGGACGAATTGCTGATCCGGATCGCGGGCGGCCTTGAAGGAATCGGCGCGGTGCGGGCGGAGGTGGCTCCGGCTTAGTCAGGTCTGAAACCTCTTACGCCCAGGCCCGCACCACTTTCAACCCCTCGCCGTCGCCGTCCACCACGGCCACCAGTTCGCCGCCGAGCGTCACCACATACCGTCCCACTTCTGAACGCCGGGGCCGCTTGCCCCGGCGCAGTTCGCAGGCCATCGCCGCGTCCGCCTGAATGCGCGGAAAGTCCAGGGCATTCAGATCGCTCAGGCCAGTGGCTCCCTCTAAGTCTTCCAACGCCACCGCGTCCGCGAGGCTGTAGCGCCCCACCCGCGTCCGCACCAGACCCGAGAGGTGAGCGGGCAGGCCCAAGGCCGCGCCTACATCCCGCGCCAGCGAGCGCAGATAGGTGCCGCTGCCCACGCTGGCGCGCAGCAGCAGGGTGGGAAACTCGCCCAGCGCGTCGGGCAGCGTGAAGGTCAGGCCAGTGTCGGCTGGCGCCCAACTCTGCGCGTCAAAGGTACGCGGTGCGTCCTGCACCCGGCCATACACGCCCAGCAAGTCCAGCGAGTGAATCACCACGTCGCGTGCAGGCAGCTCAAGCTCGCCCCCGGCCCGCGCCACCGCGTAGGCCCGCTGCCCGCCCACCTGAATGGCGCTGTACTGCGGTGGAATCTGTTTCTGAGGGCCAGTGAACGCAGTAAGGACGGCGCGTATCGTCGCCCCGTCCAGCGGCGGCACATCTGCCGTCTCATCCACCGGCCCCTCGGCGTCCAGCGTCGGCGTGCCTGCGCCCAGGCTGATCCAGGCCAGGTAGTCCTTGCTGTCGGCCTCCATAAACTGCACCACCTTGGTGCTGCCCTCGACCGCCAGCACCAGCACCCCCGTCGCCAGCGGATCGAGGGTGCCGGTATGCCCCACCCGTTTGGTCTTGCGGGCGCGGCGGGCACGGTTCACCACGTCGTGCGAGGTCAGGTGCAGCGGTTTGTCGACGGCAATCACGGGCATAGGGGAAAGTGTAGAGGGTGACCGGAGGTTACTCCACCCACTCCCAGCGGGGCAGCCCCGCGCACAGGATCTCCAGCATGTGCGTGTCCGAGGCGATGAACAGATGGCGGTAACGCGGCTTAGCGAGCAGATCGGCCAGCATCTCGGCCCGACGTTGCTCGATTTCGGCCTCGTCCTCTGGGGTCAGCGAAGCGCCGGATGCCTTGAAGAAGATCGGATGAGTCCCGCTGTCGCTTAACTGTGCGTCGGGTGGGAAAAAGCGGCCTGTGGGTTTTCCCGTGCTGGGATTGCGTTCCAGAAAGCTGTCCAGCGCGGCCACTGGCTGGCCGCCCGTCGGAAACATGCCCGTATCCGGGTTGTCCTCCAGAATCTCCATGATCCAGGTGTCCGGCTCACTGATGATCTCGTGCAGGAAGCGCCGCTCGCTGTTCTTTTTCCAGGCGTAGGCGTGCGCGTAGGGCCGCGAGTAGAACTCGTCGTAACATTCCAGCGCGAAGATGGTGGAATCGAAGCCGTCCCAGATCAGGCGCACCCTGCCGGGCGCACCGTTGGGATCGGCGTGCCATTCGCCGTCCTCACCTAAATGTCGGCCCGTTGAGCCGCCCGCCGAGTAAGCCATGTCCCCAATTTCGACCAGCAACGCGGGATCAGCATTAAATTTTTGTTCCACCCGCGTGATGCCCGGCATCCGAAAGGGGATAACCTTTTCCAGCAACTCCCCGTCCGGCCACGGCGCGAAAGTGTACTCCACGAAGCGTTCCATTCTTCCCATCAGCCATGCTGGCACGTCTTTTCCGCTGCCCACATCCCACCAGCCTGAACCCCCTACACTACCGGACGTGCTGCGTGCCTCGTTCTGGTTGACCGCCCTGCTGTTCATTCCGCTGGGGCTGCTGTTGTATTTCCTGCCGCCGACGCTGGCGGCCACGCTGGGTGTTTCGCCGCTGTGGCTGCCGCGCGTGGCCGGCGGCCTGATGCTGGCCTGGGGCGCGTTTCAGGTGGCGGCGGCCTTCGCGCCAGACGGGGCCAAAGTGGGCGGCCTGGCCGGGGGCAACCTGCTGACCGTGGCTGCGCTGCTCCCCGCGGCCCTGCGCGGCGACGCCCTGCCACCCGCCGTGCGGACGCTGATGCTGGCGCTGTCGGGCGCCCTGCTGCTGCTGGCCGTGGTTGCGCTTCTCGCGGCCCCCTCACGCCGCCGCGCGTCCGCTAGGGTAGAGCCATGAGCGGCGAGAGATTGCAAAAGCGGCTGGCCCGCGCCGGGGTGGCCTCGCGCCGCGCCGCCGAGGAACTGATCAAGGCGGGCCGCGTGCAGGTGAACGGCGTGGTGGCCGCCCTGGGGCAGACGGTTACGGACGCCGACGACATCCGGCTGGACGGCCAGTTGCTGGACACCGGCGCGGTGCAAAAGGTCACCTACGCGCTGTACAAGCCGCGCGGGTACGTGACCACCGCCAGCGACGAGTACGGGCGCAAGAACGTGCTGGACGCCATGCCTCCCGTGCCCGGCCTGCACCCCATCGGACGTCTTGACCGCGACTCCGAGGGCCTGCTGCTGCTGACCACCGACGGTGACCTGACCCTGACCCTGACCCACCCGCGTTACGGCCACGAGAAGGCCTACCGCGCGTGGACGCACGGCGAGGCGCCTCCCACCCAGGCCGAGCTGGACCGGTTGCTGAAAGGCGTGATGCTGGAAGACGGGCTGGCCACCGCCATCAGCGCCACGCCCGCAACGGACGGCGCGTTCATCACGCTGGGCGAGGGCCGCAAGCGTCAGGTGCGCCGCATGCTCGAAGCCATCGGCCACCCGGTGGGTCGCCTGATGCGCTACCGCGTGGGCGGCTACTGGCTGGGCAACCTGGACGTGGGGGAGTACGCCGAGCTGAATGAGCGAGACCTGCAGGGTCTGCTGAATCCGGACACCATTCCGGCGGCCATCTGGGAGAGCAGGTGGGAACTGATGGGGCGGCGCTGGGGCTGAAGCCAACAGCGCGGCACGGCTCGCTCCCGGAGTCGCCGTGTTCCCGTCCCTGGAGGCGGGACGAGCGTGAGGCAGATGCCTAGAGGACTTTGCGGCGCGCGTTAGACTGTTCTGAACGCTTTTTTCCGCCGCCTCGCCCTTTGCCGCCCTGGAGGTGGACGCCATGACGACCCTTGAAGCCCTGATGAATGCCCCCGCTCCCGCCTCGGCCTGGGTGCTGGAACGCGACTGCCAGGAGACGGGACTGGACCCCCAGGACATTCGCGACGAGATGGCCCGCCGCATCCGCGAGATGCGCGACAGCATCGAACGCGGCCTGAACAGCAGCGCCAAGAGCATCACCGGCATGGTGGGCTGGAATGCCAAGGGCCTGTGGGACGCCCCCGATGCCCTCAACGCCCCACTGATCCGCCGCGTGCAGGCCTACGCGATGGCCGTCAACGAGGAAAATGCCCGCATGGGCCGCATCGTCGCCGCGCCCACGGCCGGCAGCGCAGGCACCATTCCCGGCGCGCTGCTGGGCGTGGCCGATCACCTGGGCATCAGTGATGACCGGCTGGTGGACCCCATGATTCTCGCTGCCGGCGTGGGCAAGGCCATCAGCAAGCGCATGTTCATCTCCGGCGCGGCGGGTGGCTGTCAGGCCGAGATCGGATCGAGCGCCGCCATGGCCGCTGCTGCCGTCGTGGAACTGCTGGGCGGCACCCCGCGCGCCGCCGTGCAGGCTGCCAGCATGGCCCTGATGAACACCATCGGTCTGGTCTGCGATCCGGTGGGCGGCTACGTGGAGGTGCCGTGCGTCAGCCGAAACGCCTTTTTTGCCGTCCACGCCGTCAGCGCGGCGCAACTGGCGCTGGCGCAGCTGGAATCCTTCATTCCCCCCGACGAGGTGCTGGGCGCGATGGCCTCGGTGGGCCGTATGATGCCTGCCGCTTTGCGCGAGACGGCGGAAGGTGGACTGGCCCAGACACCGACGGGGCTGGCGGTCACCGCGCGGATGGAAGGCCGGGGCGAGGAAGGCGGGACGGGAATGGTTGAATTGCCGATGGCGTGAGGGTTCTCCCCCCCTGCAACCATGCTCCCCGCTCACCCCCGCTTGCGCGTGCGGCGGATGCACGAAACCCCCCACGTACTCGCGCTTGTAGGGACTCGCGCGCTCGGTTCGCAGGTATTGCGCTTATGTCATTGATCCCTTTGGATGACTGGGCGGGGCCGCATCCGTCATGGGGCTATTTTACAGCGGTGCGGCGGCCCCGGTTCCGGCGGCGCAGGGTCCGTCCGGCCCAGGCGCTGAGGAAACTGATGAGAGCAGCGTCGAGAGCGAAGATGAATGTGTTGACATTCAGCTTGTAAACAGCGAAGTCCGTCGTGTGATCACTTGCAATATTCGTCCCTGGCTCTGTCCAGACGCCTTCAACCTGCACGCTCTGGCCGATCAACCACAGCAGCACGGGCAGGAGTACCAGGGTGAGGGCCACCCGGCCCGGCTGAACGCCCCACCAGCCGAGGAACAGCCCTGTTGTCAGCAGCAGGCCCAGGAAGACCAGATCAAAGCGGACAATGTTGACCATCGCCCAGACCCCAAACGGGTTGGTATCCATGTTCCAGGCGACGCGAGACACCAGCACCAGGCCCGTCATCCAGATCAGCGCCAGTACAAGGGCCGCGCCCAGAGAGGCCAGTGAGTCGGTCAGAAGTTTGCGCCGCTTGCTGAGAAGGACTACGCCTTGAGTTTCGCGTGCCCACTGAGCGTCTTGTACGCTTGCCGCTTCATTCTCTATCCCCTTTTGCCAGTCGTCCGGTGTCATAGCAGCGCCCACTTCAATGCACGAGTCTTCTTGTCCTGCGTCCGCTCCCGTGCCAACGCCAATCCTTCAGGCGTCAGCGTGTAGATGTGCCGGGCCGGTTTGCCAGCGTGTGGCGAATCCTCCCACTGCGCGTCCAGATAGCCCTGCTCGTGCAGGCGCTGGAGGATGGGGTAGAGGGTGCCACTCTTGAGTTCAGTGGCCTTGCTCAGGTCATAGCCGTAGCTAGGGCGCGGGTGGGTGGCGGCCAGCGCGGCGAGGACGGCGCGGGTGTGTGGACTGGAGTTCGGTAGGCGGACCATAAATTATTCTACATATGTAGAGTTTTAAGTCAAGGGAGCCGCGATAGAAAAACGCCGCCTCGGATCAGTTTCGAGGCGACGCAGATTTTAGAAAGCTTATGCAGCGGCGATGGTCGCCAGGGCCTTCTCGTCCTTGAGGGTGATCTTGCCGTAGCCCGCGCTGATCACACCTTCGCGGCTCAGCTCGCCCACCACCTTGGTGACGGTCTCGCGCACGCTGCCGACGGCGGCGGCCAGCTCGTCGTGGGTGGCGTAGATCATGGTGTCGCCGGTCTCGGTCTGGGTGGCCAGGGCGGTGTCCTTCAGCTCCAGCAACTCGCCAGCAATGCGGGCGCGCAGGCGCTTGCCCACCAGACGGTAGATGCTCTCGTAAGCGCGTTCCAGCGTCTTGACCAGATGGGTGGTCACGACCAGATTGTCCTCGGCGCTCATCAGGGCGGGGTTGATCACGTCGATGCTGCTGTCGGTCACCGCTTCGGCAAAGTACGCGCGGTTCACGCCGGCCAGGGCTTCCTCGCCGAAGTACTCGCCGGGCTTGACGTAGCGCAGGGTCAGGCCGTTGCCGTCGTCGTCCATGGTATGCACGCGCACCAGTCCGGTCGAAACGCGGTACAGCATGTCGCTCTTGCCGGGGTACAGGATGACTGCGCCGGGGCGGTAGGTCACGGTGTCGACGAAGGTGCGGGCAGTGTTGTTCAGCTGGGTCTGGGTCATTGTGGTCGCCTCCTGAGGCGTCTGGGGAGATAGGGAGGTCGGGGCCATTCCCGACGTGCTTACAGTGTAACCTATCTCTACAATTTTGTAAACACTTTTGTTTCTTTAAATAGTATTTAGCTGACAAAGGCTGATGCTGGCCTGATCGCAGAAATACGTGTGCTGAACGCTAGAACCGTCACTTGGGCTCTTGTTCGTGCTCTCACTCCGACTTCATCTCAGGACGGCCCTGGTGTCGTGCTGCGTTCACCCGTCTGGCGACTGTTCAGGGTTTGAATCAGGCCTGAAATCCCATACAACACCCGGAAAGATGAAACGGCGTCCGAGGCCAGAAACCCCGGACGCGTGTTCTACCGTCCCTATGTAAATTGGGGGTTAACTCCCCAAGTTCACAGGCTGTCGATCAGACCTCATCCTCGCGGCGGATCGGGAAGGCGCTGATCACGCTGTCCTTGTCGCCGATGTTGATGACCTTGACGCCCTGCGCGTTGCGTCCGGTCACGCGCACTTCCTCCACGCGGGTGCGGATGACCGTGCCCTTCTCGGTCAGCACCATCAGTTCCTCGTCACCGGCCACGCGGGCCAGGGTGACCAGCTTGCCGGTCTTGTCGGTCACGTCCAGCGTGATCACGCCCATGCCGCCGCGACCCTTGGCCGGGTAGTCGCCCACCGGGGTGCGCTTGCCCAGCCCACACTCGCTGACCGACAGCAGTTCGCTGGTGTCGTCGCCGCCGGGCACCAAGGCCATGCTGACCACCGCGTCCCCCTCTCCAT
Source organism: Deinococcus radiopugnans ATCC 19172 (assembly GCF_006335125.1). Classification (NCBI taxonomy): domain Bacteria; kingdom Thermotogati; phylum Deinococcota; class Deinococci; order Deinococcales; family Deinococcaceae; genus Deinococcus; species Deinococcus radiopugnans. The sequence goes on along the minus strand of NZ_VDMO01000010.1, from coordinate 112,193 downwards.
CAACACTGCCGCCCTCACGCAACCGGATGCCGATGACGCCCTGGGTGGCGCGGCCGGTGTCGCGCACCTCGCCGCTCTGGAAGCGCATGGCCTTGCCGTTGCGCGTGGCCAGCACCACATGGTCATCGTCCTGCACGATGCCGACGCCGATCAGCTCGTCGCCGTTCTGGAGGTTGATGGCAATCAGTCCGGCGGAAGTGATGTTGCCGTAGTCCGTAATCAGGGTCTTCTTGACCACGCCCTTGCGGGTGGCGAAGATAAAGCAGCCCTTTTCCTCGAAGCTCTTCACGCTCAGCACGCTGGCGATGTTCTCGTCGTCGCGCAGGCCCGGCAGCAGGTTGCGGATGTGCGTGCCCTTGGCGTCACGGCCCGCTTCCGGCAGGTCGTAGATCTTCTCGTGGAACACGCGGCCCTGATCGGTGAAGAACAGCAGGAAGTCGTGCGTGCTGCCCACAAAGACGCGGGTGTTGATGTCCTCTTCCCGCAGCTTGCCGCCCGAGGCCCCGCGTCCGCCGCGCTTCTGCTCGCGGTACGAGGTCAGGTTGGTGCGCTTGAGGTACCCGGCCTTGGTCATGGTGATGACCATGTCCTCGACGGCGATCAGGTCTTCCTTGGAGATGTCGTCTTCCAGAATGGAAATCGTGCTGCGCCGCTCGTCGCCGTAGCGGTCGCGGATGTCGCGGATTTCCTTCTTGATCTCGCGCCACAGCAGCTTCTCGTCGCCCAGGATCGAGCGCAGGCGGGCGATGGTGACGCTCAGCTCGTCGTATTCGGCCTGGATTTTCTCGCGCTCCAGCCCCACCAGGCGCTGCAGGCGCATGTCCAGAATCGCCTGCGCCTGAATCTCGGACAGGGTAAAGCGCTGCATCAGGGCGTCGCGCGCCTCGGCGCTGGTGTTGCTGGCGCGGATGCGGGCGATCACCTCGTCGATGTCGTCCAGCGCCTTGAGCAGCCCTTCCAAGATGTGGGCGCGTTCCTCGGCCTTTTTGAGGTCATAGGCGGTGCGGCGCGTCACCACGTCCTGACGGTGGGCCAGGAAGTAACGCATGGTGTCCACCAGGGGCAGCACGCGCGGCTCGCCGTTCACGATGCTCAGGTTGATCACGGTGAAGGTGCCCTGAAGCTGGGTGTACTTGTACAGCTGGTTCAGCACCAGCGTCGGGATTGCGCCGCGCTTGAGTTCGATCACCACGCGCACCGGGTCCTTGCGGTCCGACTCGTCGCGCAGGGCCGAGATATCAGGAATCTTGCCGGCCTTGTACATCGCCGAAATCGTCTGGATCAGGTTGGTCTTGTTCACCTGATACGGAATCTCCGAGATGATGATTTGGTTGCGGCCGTTCTTTTCCTCGATGCGGGCCTTGCCGCGCACCTTCAGACCCGAGTGCCCGGTGGCGTAGGCCTCGCGGATGCCCATCTTGCTGATGCGCCCGCCGGTGGGGAAGTCCGGCCCCTGAACGTGTTCCATCATCTCGTCGAGGGAGATCTCCGGCTTGTCGATCATCGCCAGCAGGCCGTTGCTGATCTCGGTCAGGTTGTGCGGCGGAATGTTGGTCGCCATGCCCACGGCGATGCCGGTGGCCCCGTTGATCAGCAGGTTGGGCACCGCCGAGGGCAGCACGCTGGGTTCGACGGTGGTCTCGTCGTAGTTGGGCTTGTTGTCCACCGTCTCTTTTTCGAGGTCGGCCAGCACTTCCTCGGCCACCTTGGTCATGCGGGCCTCGGTGTAGCGCATGGCGGCGGGCGGGTCGCCGTCGATGCTGCCGAAGTTGCCCTGAGGGTGAACGAGGGGGTAGCGGATGTTCCACCACTGACCCAGGCGCACCATCGCGTCGTAGATGCTGGAGTCGCCGTGCGGGTGGTACTTCTTCATCACCTCGCCCACCACCGAGGCGGACTTGGCGTGCTTCTGGTTGCTGTACAGGCCCTCGAGCATCATGGCGTACATGATCCGGCGCTGCACCGGCTTGAGACCGTCGCGCACGTCGGGCAACGCGCGGTCCACGATCACGTTCATGGCGTAATTGATAAAGTTGGTCTTGACTTCGCTGGTGATGTCAACAGGATGAATTCCAGTCATGTGGCTCCAGTCGGGGCGGCGAGTGATCCGCCCGGCAATGTGGGGTGATGGAGGCCTGGCGCGGCTGCCAGGAGTGAAACGATTCTAGCACATTATGCTGCTGACGTAATGAAAATCGCTCCGCCGAAGGGCTTCCCTCAATAGACCTATTGTACCCGAAAATGTCGGCAAGGACGGTGATTCACCTCGCCTCACGGCTTGCGGTCAGACGGGCATTCTTGAGGGATGCCAAGACCGCCCGAAGGTGCACTGAACTTCCGCCGTCCTCTGCCCGGCCTGTACCGGAGTGGCAATCTCAGCCGTTTAAGGGAGCAGGGGAGAGGCGAGCTGCTGGCCCTGGGGCTGAGCCGCATCCTCGACTTGCGGACGCGGGCCGAACGGGAGCGAGACGCGCCGCCGTTTCTGGGGCGAACGGAATATTTGAACCTGTCCCTGCTGCCGTATCGTGTCCACGCACTGAACGAGGCCACACAGGCTGGAAGCAATGCGGTCTACTCCACCGCTCTGCTGGAACACGGTGCCAACAACATCGTGGGCATTCTGGGGGCATTGTTGGACGCCCCGCCCGGCCCGGTACTGATCCATTGCCATGCCGGAAAAGACCGCACCGGGCTGATCGCCGCGCTGTGTCTGGAACTGGCAGGCTTCAGCCGCAATGAGATCGCCGCCGATTATGTCGCCACCGGGCCGGAGCTGGTGGACTTTTACGCCCGGATGCGAGCGCGCAAAACGCCGGAACAGTGGACGCGCCTTTCACCATTCATCCCCACTGTCGCGGACGACATTCTGCTCCCTCTGGCACATCTGGATGCGGTCTGGGGCGGCGCTGGGCCGTATCTGGCCGCCTACGGCTTCTCAGATGCGGAACAGGCGACATTGGGCGGCAGGCTGCTGCAGGTCTGAACGACTGGTGAGGTTCCCGAACGCTGAAGTCCCACTGTGGACACGCCACGCTCTCAGACATTTGCACGCCTTGAGGCGGAATTTGTGCATGATTTGAAAGGAAGCGTCCCTATCATGGATTCAGAATGCTTGCTCACCTCACCCAACTGGTCAAGGACGTGGACGGCGCGTGGGCGGCGGCCATCGGTGGGCTCGACGGCCTGCTGATCGAGGGCCACGCCATCACCGACACGGACCTCAACCTGCTGATCGCCGAACACGCCGGACTGCTTCAGGCGTCCGCCAACGCCTACACGCAGACCCTGAACGCCGGGCAGCCCCGCGAGCTGTACCTGCGCGGCGAACGCCTGAGCGTGTACCTGCAGCCCATCCGCACCGACTACTTTCTGCTGCTGGCCCTGGACGCCCGCAGCAATCTGGGCCAGGCCCGCCTGTACAGCCGCGAGGCTGCTCGCAAGCTGGAGGGGACGCTGTGAAACTCGACACCCTGACCAACATTCCCGGTGTCATCGCCAGCGCGCTGGTGGGGCCGGATGGCCTGCCCATCGAGTCCAACGGGGACGGCGGCGAGGTGCTGGCCGCCGAGCTGGCCGCCCTGCGAACGGGACTGGACCGCATGGGCCGCCGCCTGGGGTCCGGCGAGGTCACCCGGTTGGCGTTTACCAGTGACCGCATCGAGGTGGTGGCGCTGGCGGTGGGCGACTGGATGTTGGGCGCCGCGCTGGTCCGCAGCAGCGATACCCGCAGCGCCCAGCAGGCCCTGGCCCGGCTGGCCCACGAGGTCGACAGCCTGCCGCGCGTGGACCGCTCGTGATCGCGGCGCTGCTGGAGGTGCGCGGGGTGCGGCACGCCCTGCTGGTGGGCCACGCGGGCGAGGTGGTTGCCCAGGCAGGCGTCGAGGAGGGCCAGCTCAGCGGCGACGTGGGTCTGGTGGCCGCCGGACGCGCGGTGATCGGCAGCCTGCAAAGCCAGATGGGCAGCGAGTCCTGGCAGGAGATGGTGCTGGACGTGGACAGCGGTCCGGTGCTGCTGACCCCCCACGGCGATCAGGTGCTGCTGACCGCCTTCGACGACGTGTCCAACCTGGGCCGCGTGCGTTTTGCCGTGCGGAAGTTGCTGGGCCTGACCTGACCATCCGGGTGTCGGTGCGTCGCACAGGGGAGGAGCCCTCAATCTCAGTTTCCCAGGCCCCCGCCACCTGCTGGGGCTTTTGACGTTCAGCGCGGAGCTGGCGCGGCCACCGGGTTCCAGGGAGCAGGAAGTCTCACAGGGCGGCAGCTGCCTGCTACGCTTTGCCCCATGACCCCCACCCTGATCATCGTGCCTGGCCTGGGCGACAGCGGCCCACAGCACTGGCAGACGCTGTGGCAGCACAAGTTCGGTGCCGAGCGGGTGCGGCAGGATGATCCCGAAACGCCGGTACCCGACGTCTGGGCCGCCCGCCTGCACGAGGTCATCGAGGCCACGCCGGGCGATCTGGTGCTGATTGCGCATTCGGCAGGCGTGGCGACAGTGGTGCACTGGGCGCGGCTGTCTGCCGGTGAGGACCGCGAACGGGTGCGCGGCGCGCTGCTGGTGGCCCCCGCCGATCCGGAGGAACCGGACGTGGCACGGCGGCATCCTGAACTGCTGGCCCTGGCCCCGCTGCCCCTGGAGGTGCTGCCCTTTCCGGCCCTGCTGGTCTATAGCGAGAACGATCCGTACTGCACGCCGGAGCGGGCCGAGGCGCTGGCCGACGCCTGGGGTGCCGCGGCCGTGTCGGCGGGCGAGGCGGGTCACATCAACGTGGACAGCGGTCATGGGGAGTGGGCCGACGGCGAGATCCTCCTGAGCGAGGCCCTGCACGCCTGGACCCCGCCTGCCGTCGTGCGGCTCTGAGCTGAGCCCCAGAACGCTGGAATAGCAAAAAGCCACCCGCAACCTGGGGTGGCTTTCGCTGGAATGTGGGTTTTAGTTGGCGCTGACGGCGGTGTTGCCGCTGGTTGCCTGCGCGGTGCCGATGTGCTTGTCCAGCAGGGTTTCAAAGGCCCGCTTGGGCTGCGCGCCCACCACACCTTCGACCGGCTGGCCGTCTTTGAACAGGATCAGCGTGGGAATGCTCATGACGCGGTACTGGCCCTGGGTCACGGGGTTCTCGTCCACATTGACCTTGCCGATCTTGACGCGGCCTTCGTACTGTCCAGCCAGTTCCTCGATCACGGGGGCAATGATGCGGCAGGGGCCGCACCACGGCGCCCAGAAGTCGACCAGGGTCAGGCCGCTGGCGATCTCGTCATTAAAATTGGTATCGGTGAGTTCCAAAGGCTTCATATTGAAAACTATACGCTTCCTGACGGTAGAGCGGATTTGCCGGGTATGGGCAGGCGCTAAGGCGTCATTCATGCGTGGTGGCAAGGCCCACGTTCCGGCCCGGCCGCCGGGAAGGGGTAGGCTGAGGCATGTTCACAGCCGCCGATCAGCAGGCCTTTGAGGAGGGTGTGCGGCTCTTCGACTCGGGCCAGTGGTGGGAGGCCCACGAGGCCTGGGAGGGGCCGTGGCTCACCGCACAGGGACCGGACCGCGCTTTCCTGCAGGCGCTGATTCTGCTGGCGGCGGCCCTGCACCGACGCTGGCACTACGGCAGCCTGACCTACCGCAATTTCCACAAGGCCGTGAAGTACCTGGAGACCCTGCCGGACGAATACGGCGGCGTCCAGCTGGCCCATCTGCGCGCGGCGGTGTGGGACGCCCTGCACACGCCGGACGTCTTTCCCCGGATTCCACGCCAGCCTTGAAGGTCCTGCCGAGGAAAAAGCCCTGCCAATTGAGTGGACTGCACGGGTCCGCTATGCTGCCGCGATGCCGTGGCAACCGTGCCGGGCCGCACAATGCAGCAGATTGAAGCACGCGATCGGGAGAAACGAGTATGGAACAGACACCACGAATTGCACTTTTTATTGATGGGGCCAATGTCTACGCGGCGGCCAAACGGCTGGGCTGGAACTTCGATCACCGCAAGATTCTGGACCACTTCGCCGCGCAGGGCGTCCTCTACAACGCGTTTTATTACACCGCCGTGCCCCTGCCCATCGACGACAAGCAGCGCCGCTTCACCGACGCGCTGACCTACATGGGCTACACCGTCCGGACCCGCCCCCTGCGCGAGAGCACCGACGAGCACGGCGACCCGTCGCGCCGCGCCAGCCTGGACATCGAGATCGTCACGGACCTGCTGACCACCACCGGGCTGTACGACACCGCCGTGCTGCTGACCGGCGACGGCGATTTCGAGCGCCCAGTGGAAGTCCTGCGGGCGCGCGGCAAGCGGGTGATCGTCGCCAGCATTCCCGAGATGACCAGTTACGAACTGCGCAACGCCGCTGACCTGTACGTGGATCTGGGTGACCTGCGCGGCCAGATCGAGCGTCCCGGCTACCGCTTGCCCAGTGAACAGCGGGGCAGTGAGCAGCGCGGCCCGGAGGCCCGGACGGCGGAAACCCGGCCCTTCTACCTGACCGCCGCGCTGGCCGACAACGATGAGCGCTGAGGCCGGGACTTCGGCGGCCAGCCTGCCCATCGCGCTGGACGCGGCGGGCGGGGACCACGGTGCGGCGCCGAACGTCGAAGGCGCGGTGCTGGCGGCGCGGGCCGGAGTCCACGTCCTGCTGGTGGGAGAGCGCGTCGCCCTGCACGCCGAGCTGGGCAAGTTCCAGGGCAGCGCGGCTCTGCCCATCGAGATCGTGGACGCCCCCGACGTGATCGGCATGGACGAGCACGCCAGCGACGTGCGCAGCCGCACCGGCGCCAGCATCAACGTCTGCACCCGGCTGGTCCGGGAGGGTCATGCCGCCGCCGCCGTCAGCATGGGTCACAGCGGCGCGACCATGGCCTCGGCGCTGCTCACTTTCGGGCGCATCAAGGGCGTCGAGCGCCCGGCCATCCTGACCCATCTGCCCGCGCGCGGCGGCATGACCACGCTGCTGGACGCCGGGGCCAACGCGGACGTCAAGGCCAGTTACTTCGCGCAGTGGGCCAGGCTGGCCACCGTGTACCTGAAGGTGCTTGAGGACCAGGAAAACCCCACCGTGGGCCTGCTGTCCATCGGCGAGGAGGCCCATAAGGGCAGCGCCCTGGTGCTCGAAGCCCACGCCCTGCTGCGCGAGCTGCACGGGCGCGGCATCAACTTTCACGGCAACGTGGAGGGCCGCGACGTCTTTCTGGGCACCACCGACATCGTCGTCACCGACGGTTTCACCGGCAACGTGGTCCTCAAGCTGGCCGAGGGCGAGGCCAAGGTGATGTTCGGCTGGATCCGCGACGCCCTGAACAGCGGCCTGAAGAGCAAGGTGGGCGGCCTGCTGGTGCGCGGTTCCCTGCGCAGTCTGGCCGAGCGCATGGACCCCAGCACCTACGGGGCCAGCATCCTGATCGGCGTCCGGGGACTGGCCTTTATCGGTCATGGCAGCGCCGATGCCACCGCCGTCAAGAACGCCCTGCTGCGGGCCGCCCGTGCCCACGAGGGACGGCTGCTGCCGCGGCTGGAAGCGGCTTTCGGGGCGCAGGCGGCTTCCACCGCGCCCGTGGACGAAGTGAAGGGGACCGAACAGAAAGAGACATAGAGACTATAGAGGGGCGTCATCCGCCGCTCCGTTTCCGATGGGGGAAGTGCACGGCTGGGAAGGAGGATTCCCTCCCGTTTCTAAGGGGTTCACCTAGCCACGCCGTTCCGCATTCGCGTCATCAGCCGTTATGCTGCGGGCCATCATCAGCAGCACAAAGGGGGCAGGGCGCGTGAAATATGAGCCAGGCAACAGCTTTTTTGACGAGATGTACACCGCAGACGGCACGGTCAGGCCGCACTACCAGGGTCTGGAGCAGTACATCGACCTGCTGGGCGTCCCCGAATTCCAGCGGCGGCACGGCATGCTGGACCTGGCCTTCCGCAATCAGGGCATCACCTTCACCGTCTACGGCGATTCCAAAGGCACCGAGCGCACCTTTCCCTTCGATCCGGTGCCCCGGGTCATTCCGGCCTCCGAGTGGGCGCACGTTGAGGCGGGCCTGACCCAGCGCGTCCGGGCACTCAACCATTTCCTGAACGACATCTACGGCGAGGCGCAGATTCTCAATGACGGCGTCATTCCCAGCGAACTGGTCTATACCTCGGCGCACTTCCGGCGCGAGGTTCACGGGGTCACCCCGCCGGGCAAGCTGTACACCCACATCGTCGGCACGGACCTGATCCGTGACGAGAAGGGCGAATATCTGGTGCTGGAGGACAACCTGCGTTCGCCCAGCGGCGTGTCGTACCTGCTGTCCAACCGCGACGCCATGCGCCGCATCTACCCCCGGATGTTCGAGGGCCAGGGGGTGCGCTCGGTTCAGCACTACGCCACCTCGCTGCTCTCGCTGCTGCAGTCGGTCAGCCCACGCGACAACGGCACGGTGGTGGTCCTGACCCCCGGCATGTACAACAGCGCGTATTTCGAGCACGCCTACCTCGCGCAGCAGATGGGCGTGGAACTCGTCGAGGGCCGGGACCTGTTCGTGGACGCGGGCCGGGTCTGGATGCGGACCACCGGGGGCCGCCAGCAGGTGGACGTGATCTACCGCCGCATCGACGACGACTTTATCGATCCGCTGGCCTTCCGCCGCGACAGCGCGCTGGGGGTATCGGGGCTGATCGAGGTCTACCGCCAGGGCCGCGTCGCCATCGCCAACGCGGTGGGCACCGGGGTGGCCGACGACAAGGCCGTCTACGCCTACGTGCCGAACATGATCAAGTACTACCTGAACGAGGACCCGCTGCTGAATAACGTGCCCACCTTCCTGGGCACCGATCCGGACCACCTGGAGCACATCGTCGCCAACGCCGCCAGCATGGTGATCAAGGCGGTGGGGGAGGCCGGCGGCTACGGCATGCTGATCGGCCCCTCGGCCAGCGAGGAGGAGGTGGCGGAATTCGTCGCCAAGGTCAAGGCCAACCCGCGCGATTTCATCGGGCAGCCGGTGGTGGGCCTGTCGCGCCACCCGACGTTCTATCCCGACAGCGGCGAGTTCGAGGGCGCGCACATCGACCTGCGCCCGTACATCCTGTGCGGCAAGGACGAGGTGACCATCGTGCCCGGCGGCCTGACCCGCGTGGCGCTGCGGCGCGGCAGTCTGGTGGTCAATTCCTCGCAGGGGGGCGGCAGCAAGGACACCTGGGTGCTGGACCACGACGGCCCGGTGGCCCCGCAGGGCCTGAACCAGATCATGCACGGCGACGGCCAGGGCCAGTCGCAGAGCCAGTTCCAGTCAGGCCCCGGGGTGGTGCCTGTCGATCTGCCGGTGCCCGACGACGTGGTTCTGGAGGTCATGCCGGAACCCGATGTCGTGTCGCCTGACCAGGGCACCGGGGATGGGCCGTCCAGTGCATTTGCCCAGAGCGGGGAGCTGCAGCAGGGTGAGGGGGGGGACGGCGCCCACCCCGGCCTGTCGCAGGAGCACCCGGGCAGCGGCTCTCAGGCGCAGCGGCAATCTCAATCGCAGGGCCAGATCTCCTACCAGCAGGAACTGGAGAAAAATGAGCTGGAGGGAGAGAACTGATGCTGCTGTTGTCCCGTCTGGCCGAGAACCTGTACTGGATCGGCCGTTACATGGAGCGCGCGGAAAACACCGCCCGTCTGCTGAACGTCAACTACTACGCGGGTCTGGAGGTCTCGGGCCGTGCCCGCGAGTACTGGACGCCGCTGCTGGAACTGACCGGCGGCGAGGCGCAGCTGCGGGCCAAGTATGGCCGCCTCGACGCCCGCAGCGTCAGCTCGTGGATGGCCTTTGACCGCGACAACCCGTCGAGCATCGCCAGCAGTCTGGCCCGTGCCCGCGAGAACGCCCGCGGCCTGCGCGACCGCATCCCCAGCGAGATGTGGGAGGCCCTGAACCGCTCGTACCTGACGCTGTGTTTCGAGAACGGCGACGTGCTGGACCGCGACGGCCTGTTCGAGTACTGCGCCGCCGCAAGGGACGCTTCTCAATTTTTCTTTGGCATCGCGTTCGCCACCCTGCCGCGCGACGAGGGCTGGTCCTTCATGCGGGCCGGGCAGACGCTGGAGCGCGGCGACAACACCCTGCGCGTGCTGCAAAGCCGGTTCAAGGATGCCGACGCCCTGGCCGCCCGCCAGGATCCGGCAGGCCGCGCCCTGCAGGACCAGCGCTGGGTCAGTGCCCTGAAGGGGGCCAGCGCCAACGAGGCGTACCGCAAGCGGGTTCACAGCGGCATCACGCCCATGGGGGTCACCGAGTTCCTGCTGCTGGACGACTACTTTCCGCGCAGCGTGCGCTACAGCGCCGTCAACCTGAACGACGCGCTGGAGCAGATCGACCGCTTCCATCCCGGCGTGCATCCGGAAATCCTGCGCCTGTCGCGCTGGCTGGTGGCCCGGCTGCAGTACGCCCATGTCGGCGACATCATCGAGAAGGAAGATCCCGGCATCGAGACGCTGCTGGAGGACTTCAACCGGGTGGGCGCGGCCATCAACCGAGCGTATTTCGAGGAGGAGTGAAGACGCTCCAGACTGCAAATTCGTCTGCCCTGCGCCGCTCCCGCTCCGCCGCGGCATGTCAGACTGCCCGGCAGAACCGTTAGAGGGTTCTCCCACTTATGCGCTGCGAAATCCGGCACACCACCGAGTACCACTACCCCAGGCCGGCCTGGAACTCCTTTAACCAGGTCCGGCTGCATCCCGCCGTCGAGACGCGCCAGAGCGTGCGGCTGTTTCACCTGAACGTGACCCCCGAGGCCGAGATCACCTCGCACCAGGATTACTTCGGGGCCATCGTCCACCACGTCCACGTCCACGAACACCACCGCCACCTGCTGATCGAGGCCCAGGCCATCGTGGACACCCACGCGGTTACGCTGCCGGTGGCGACGCCATTCAGCGAGCTGCGCCCGGAGCATGGGCGCAACGCCGAATTTCTGGTGCCCAGCCCACGGGTGCCCAGCGGGCGGTGGCCTGAACTGTTCGGCGTGGCCCGTCCCGGTCCCGGCGACGACCTGCCCGGTTTTCTGCTGGACCTGACCAGCCACCTGCGCCGCCGCTTCACCTATGATCCCAGCGCCACCGACGTGCGGACCCCGCTGGCCGAATTCGCCCAGACCGGACATGGCGTGTGCCAGGACTTCACGCACGCCATGCTGGGCATCACCCGGCAACTGGGGATTCCGGCCCGCTACGTCAGCGGCTATCTGTACAGCGGCGGCGAGATGCGCGGCGCGGAGGCCACCCACGCCTGGGTGGAATGCCTGATTCCCGGCTACGGCTGGCTGGGCTATGACCCCACCAACGACTGTCTGGCCCTGGAAAAGCACATCAAGATCGGCCACGGGCGCGAGTACAGCGACGTGTCCCCGGTGCGCGGCACGTACTTCGGCGGCGGCCAGGGCCAGTTGGACGTGGCCGTGCACGTCTACGGCGATCAGTAGCAGGCGCGGAAGGCAGCAGAAAGGGGGCAAATTCGAACTGACTTTGCCCCCTTTTCCTCGGTTTGCGCTTAGCTGCTCACGATATGGCCCACCAGGAACAGCCCACCCAGCACGGCGCCGACGGCGAAGTTGGCGATCCCGGCCAGCACCAGCGTGGCAATCGCGGGCACCTGTTCACGCAGGTTCATACTGCTCTGCACGGCCAGGTAGCCGAAGTAGATCATCACCAGACTGATCAGCACCGACACCAGCCAGCCCAGAATCGGGATGATCCCGATGATGGTGCCCAGAATGCTCAGCGGCACGAAGAACAGCGCGAAGGTGTAGGCGACTTCCGCGTAGGTGCCGGTGCCCTTGAACAGGCTGCCGCCGATCAGGTACACGGCCCCCGTGAAGATCAGGAACTGCACCGGAATGGTGATCAGGCGCGAGAACAGCTGCCCGAAGAAGGTCACGTCCGAGTGGAAGAACGAGAACAGGGCGGCGATCAGGGCCGAGACCACGGCCGCCACCATCACGTAGATGAAAGCGCTCTGGATGCCGCCGCGTTTCTCGTAGCGCTCGAACGTCGCCACGCTCGGCTGGGTGATCACGGCGGTACTCTGCGCGAACATATCCTGAAGACTGACTTCAGGGCCGGAAGTGACTGGTCCTCTCATGCCCTACAGTACGCGGAGAGTGTCATCTTCGTTTCTTTAATCAAGACTTAATGTTTGATGGGGTCACCGTAGATGCATGCGCGAAATTCTCGCCCGGCATGCGGTTTGCCGCTTACCAGCGCCTTACCCTCGGGATATGAACCTTCATGGCACACGCTCCACCGCCCTCGTCACCGGGGCCAGTGGCGGCATCGGCGAGGCGATGGCCCGTCAACTCGCGGCGCGCGGCGCCAATCTGATTCTGGTGGCCCGCAGCGCGGCCCGGCTGCAGACGCTGGTCGAAGAACTGGCCCAGCAACACGGCATTCGCGCTGAAGTGATCGCCACCGACCTGTCCGGCCCCGGCGCCGGCGAAAGTCTTCAGAACGAGGTCGAGGCGCGTGGCCTGCAGGTGGACCTGCTGGTCAACAATGCCGGCTTCGGGGGCTTCAGCGAATTCGCGCGGCAGGACGCCCAGGAGATCAGCGAGATGATCGCAGTGAATGTCACGGCGTTGACGGATCTCACGCGCCGCTTTCTGCCCGCCATGCTGCAGCGCGGACGGGGCCGGGTGCTGAATGTCGCCAGCACCGCAGGCTTCGTTCCCGGCCCGCTGATGGCGGTGTACTACGCCACCAAGGCCTACGTGCTGTCTTTCAGTGAAGCGGTCAACGAGGAACTGCGCGGCACCGGCCTGAGTGTCACGGCGCTGTGCCCCGGCCCGGTCGAGACCGGTTTTCAGGACGCGGCCACGCTGAACGAGAGCCGCCTGATGTCGGGCGTCACCCGGCTGGCGGTGCTGGACGTGGATACGGTGGCCCGCACCGGGGTAGAGGCCATGCTGCGCGGCCAGGGGGTGGCGGTGGCCGGACTGGCCAACAAGGTTCAGGTCTCGTCTTTCCGCCTGCTGCCCCGCTCTGTGGCCGCGCGGATCATCGCGGGCGTGCAGGCCCGGCGCGGGCCGTAGCCCGACTCCGCCTGCGCCGGCTTCCTTTTGCCCGCGCTCCGGCGTGAGACAATATCCGCGATGACTGATTCCTTCTTTCCACCCGATCCGGTCGAGGACGACTCCAGCGCCCACGCTGCCTCGCACGATGCCACCTCCCCCAGCTTTGGCGACCACGCCGCCGGGACCCAGGACACCCGCTCCGGCTTCGTGGCGATTGTCGGCAAGCCCAACGTGGGCAAGAGCACGCTGCTCAACTCGTTCCTGAACACCAAGGTGGCGCCCACCAGCCCGCGCCCGCAGACCACCCGGCGCGGCGTGCGCGGCATCTACACCACCGATACGCAGCAGATCGTTTTCGTGGACACGCCGGGGCTGCACAAGGCCAAGGACGCCCTGGGCAAGTACATGAACCAGGAGGTTCACAGCGCCCTGAGCGACGTGGACGCCATCCTGTGGGTGGTGGACCTACGCCACCCGCCCGGCGACGAGGACAAACTGGTGGCCCGTCAGGTGCGTGACCTGCCCAAGCCGCTGTTCTTGGTGGGCAACAAGCTGGACGTGTCCAAGTACCCTGAAGAGGCCATGAAGCTGTACCGCGCCCTGCTGGACGGGCGCACCGCCCAGACCGGCGAAACCATGCTCAGCGCGCAGAACCAGCCCGAGGCGGTCTCTACCCTGCGCGAGCAGGTGCTGGACGTGCTGCCCGAAAACCCCTTTTTCTACCCGCGCGGCGCCGCCAGCGACCAGACCCGCGAGATGTGGGCCGCCGAAATCATCCGCGAGGAGGCCATGAAGAAGCTGCGCGACGAGCTGCCCTACGCGGTGGCCACCCGCGTTAACCGCTGGACCGAGCGTGAGGACGGCCTGCAGCGCATCGAGGGCGAGATCGTCGTGGAGAAGAACGCCCACAAGGGCATGGTGATCGGCGCGGGCGGCAAGCAGCTGCGCGAGATCGGACAGGCGGCGCGCAAGCAGCTGGAAATCTTCCTGAACCGCAAGGTCTTTCTGGGCCTGGAAGTCATCGTGATCAACGGCTGGCGCGAGGATCCGGAAGCGCTGCGGGAACTGGGCTACGAGTAGAGCCTGAGCACGCCTGCACGCCCAATCCAGACTCTTCTCCCCCCGCCAGTCTCCTGCTGGTGGGGATTTTGATTGCTGCTGCGGAACCACCGCCTCCGGCTCATTTGTCTCCAGGGTCAGTTTCAGCTCGTGGGCTGTGCCCTTTCCTGCTGCCGAAGACCCAATCTCTGGTGAAGGGAACGGTCCCGCCGCTCATCCCGCACCTGCGCTGTGTGGGCCAGGATACAGTGACCGGATATTCGCCTTGAATTGTGCGTCTGGGAGGGGTTCTTTATGGGAGATTACAGTTCGGCACCGTCCAAGGGCTTCGTCTGGGGTGCGGTCATCGCGACGTTGATCGTGGTGGCGGTGCTTGCTTTCATCTTTAAGGTGGTGACGCCGGCCGGGCCAGCCGCCAGCGCGCCTGAGCAGACAAGGGCCACGCCGGCAGCGTCCGCTCCGGCCAGCCCCACGGCTCCGGCCACCGACACGGCGGCGGACGCGCCTGTGGGAACGGACACGGCTTCAGCGGACACAGAGGCGGCGGCCACCACCGCCTCTGCCCCGGATCAGGCTCAGGCGGGCAGCGACACGCCGACCACCGCGCCGGATCAGGACCGCGCCGATGAGGGCGGCACCGCCCAGGCCGCTGCTTCCGAGGAAACGCAGATGGCGCAGGTGGCCTTTACCGGCGACACTGGCGCGGCGCTGTACGTGCAGGCCTGCCAGAGCTGCCACATGCCGGAGGGCCGCGGGGCCAAGGGCGCGGGCCAGTACCCGGCGCTGGCGAACAACGAGCGCGCCACCAGCACGCCCTACGTGACTTCCCTGATTCTGAACGGCAACGGCGGCATGCCCAGCTTCGGGCACTACCTGAACGACGAGCAGATCGCCCAGATCGTCAACTACGTGCGCGGCGACCTGAACGGTCAGGACAGCGACGTGAAGCCGCAGGAGATCAAACAGCTGCGCCCCGAAAATCCCGATTACCTGATCTTCGGCGAGAGCGCAGGCTAATTCCAGGGCAAGCACGGCCCCGCCACGCCAGACGTGTGGAGGGCGCGCTTCCGCTTTTTAAGATTCACGTTCAGCACAGGGGGAGAGACGCACATGAGCGAGATCAACCGCAGGAGTTTTCTGGAAATGGTGGGCATGGTGGGCGGCGGCACGGCCCTGTATCAGGTGATGACCAGCATGGGACTGGCGCAGGCCTCGCCGCAGAAGATGCCCGACCTGCAGGGCGGGGGCCAGGGCAAGAGCGTCCTGATTCTGGGCGCGGGGCTGGCGGGCATGGCCAGTGCCTACGAGCTGAGAAAAGCCGGCTACGACGTCAAGGTTCTGGAGTACAACGCCAGGGCGGGAGGCCGCTGCTGGACGCTGCGCGGCGGCGACGAGTACACCGAACTCGGCGGCTTCAAGCAGAAGGTTGGCTTTGACCGGGGCCTGTACCTCAACCCCGGCCCGTGGCGCGTTCCCTACCACCACTACGCGTACATGAACTACGCCCGCGAGTTCGGCATCAAGCTGGAGGTCTTTCCGCAGGTCAACTTCAACGCCTATATCCACCGCAAGGGCGGCAATGGTCAGGCGGGCACCAAGGTGCGCCTGCGCGAGCCGATGGTGGACATGCAGGGCCACGTGTCCGAGCTGCTGTCGAAGGCGGTGGCGGCGGGCAATGATCTGGACACGGGCGTGACCGGCGAGGACCGCGAAAAGCTGATGGACTCGCTGCGCGGCTGGGGCTTTCTGGACAAGAACGGCCGCTACAGCAAGGGTCTGGCGACCAGCGCGGCGCGCGGCTACGACGAGGACCCCGGCGCGCGGCTGCAGCCCGGCAAGCCGTCCACGCCGCTGACCCTCAAGCAGATTCTGGATGACCGGCTGTGGACCGATCTGGCGACGGGGATGCTGTACGAGTTCCAGAGCACCATCTTCGAGCCGCAGGGCGGCATGGACGCGATGGCCCGCGCCTTCGAGTCGCGCCTGAAGCCCCTGATCACCTACCGCGCCCGCGTGACCGAACTCAGTCAGAACGATTCTGGCGTCACCGCCGTGTACGAGGATCTGGCGGGCGGCGGCACCCAGACCGTGCAGGCCGACTACTGCATCTGCACCATTCCGCTGTCGATTCTCAGTCAGCTCAAGTTGAAGGTGGGCGCGGAACTGGAGGCGGCCATCCGCAAGGTGCCGTACGCGCCGTCGTTCAAGGCAGGCATCCAGTACAAGCGGCGGTTCTGGGAGCAGGACGACGAGATTTTCGGCGGCATCACCTACACCGATCAGGAGATCCAGACCCTCTCCTACCCGGCCAATAACTACCTGTCCCAGGGCAAGGGTGTGGTGCTCAGCGCCTACATGTTCGGCCCCGACGCTGTGCGCTTCACGGGCATGAATCCAGCCGACCGCATGAAAGAGGTGCTGCGCCAGAACACCCAGATCCACCCGCAGGCGCAAAAGGAGTTCGACAACGGCGTCAGCGTGGGCTGGCACCGCGTGCCGTGGACGCTGGGCTGTTACGGCCTGTACACCGACGAGACCCGCAAGAACGCGTACCCGGTGCTGTGCGCCCGGCATGGCCGCCTGATGCTGGCGGGCGAGCACACCTCGTACTGGAACGGCTGGCAGGAGGGCGCGCTGCTGGCCGCCACCACCGCCGTCGAGGAAATGCACGCCTTCGCGATGAAGAGCTGACCCGGCACGGCACGAGAACGCCCCGGCCTTTAATCTGGCCGGGGCGTTCTTTTGTGCGCGGTTACTCTGCCAGCGCGACAATCTTCTCTTCGGCGGGTGGCGCGGCCTTCTCGGAGGCGCCGCCGCTGCGGATGCTGGCCATCACGCGGTCACGGATCTCCTGCTCCACGGCGGGACGCTCGGCGATGTAGGCGATGGCTTTCTCCTTGCCCTGGCCGATGCGTTCGTCGCCGTAGCTGTAGAAGCTGCCCGCTTTCTTGATGATGTCCATATCGGCGGCCAGGCCCACCAGATCGGCCACCTGATCAAAGCCCTTGCCGTAGACCAGCGCCAGTTCCACTTCCTTGAACGGCGCGGCCACCTTGTTCTTGACGGTCTTGACCTTGACGGTGTTCGCCACGGCGTCGTTGCCCACCTTGATGGGCTGGCCGATCTTGCGGACGTCCAACCTGACGCTGGAATAGAACTTCAGCGCGCGGCCCCCGGTGGTGGTTTCGGGGTTGCCGTACATCACGCCGATCTTCTCGCGCACCTGGTTGATGAAGATGGCGGCGGTGCCGGTCTTGGACAGGATCGCGGTCAGCTTGCGCAGCGCCTGGCTCATCAGTCGGGCCTGCAGGCCGGGCAGGCTGTCGCCCATCTCGCCCTCGATCTCGGCGCGCGGCGTCAGGGCGGCCACGCTGTCCACCACCACCACGTCGATGGCGCCCGAGCGCACCAGCAGTTCCATGATTTCCAGCGCCTGCTCGCCGTTGTCGGGCTGAGACACCAGCAGTTCGTCGGTGTTGCAGCCCAGCGCGCGGGCGTAGACCGGATCGAGGGCGTGCTCGGCGTCAATAAAGGCACAGGTGCCGCCGGCCTTCTGGGCCTGGGCCACGATGCTCAGGGCCAGGGTGGTCTTGCCGCCGGATTCGGGGCCGTAGATCTCGGTCACGCGCCCACGCGGAATGCCGCCCACGCCCAGCGCCAGATCCAGGCTCAGGCTGCCGGTGGACACCACCTGCACGTCCAGCTTGCTCTCGGCGCCCAGCTTCATGATGCTGCCCTTGCCGAAGGCCTTCTCGATCTGGCTCATGGCCGTCTCGATGGCCTTGGCGCGCTCCTTGCTGTCGCTGGGGGCGGCGGTGATTTCTTTTGGATTCTCTTTGCTCATGACGGCTCCTGTGCTTCTGGTGATGGTGCGGGAGAGGGCGAATTGGCGTCGGGGTGGTGGGTTGAATGGGGGGAATCTTCGCCCGGCGGCGCGGCGGGCTGGCTCTGCGCGGGCGCCTGAAAGCGGAAGGTACCCACCTGCTCGTACACCGGCCCGGTTTTTTGCAGGTGAGAGCGCTGCAGGGTGGCCCCGCCCGCCGTCCAGCCCAGATCGAACAGCAGCGGCGGCAGTCGCGGCGCCGGCCCCTTCTTGCGCGCCAGGGTGATGTGGGCCTTGAAGCTCAGCTCCTCGGTCTCGATGCCCAGCGCCTGCACCCCGGCCCGCAGGGCGGCGGCCAGCTCGTCGAGGCCCTCGGCCTCCACCTTGACGAACCACACGCGCGGGCTGCCCTCGTTGGGGAAGTAGCCGGTGCCGCGCAGCCGGACGTCCAGCGGCCCCAGCGTCTGCGTCAGGCGGGTGCCCAGCGCTTTCAGCTCGGCCACGCGGGCCAGGGGCACCGAGGGCAGGTAGCACAGCGTGACGTGCATCTGCTCGCGCGTGGTGATGCGCCAGTTGCCCTTGAGTTTGCGCTGCGCCTCCGACAGCGGCCCGGTGACGGATGCCGGGACGTTCAGGGCGTAGAAGAAGCGTCCGGTGGTGGGCGTGTGCTGTTCGGGCGCAACCCTGCCCCGGCGCCCCCCTGCGGACTGGTGTTCCTGGCGCCGCCTGAACTCCGCCGAGGCCTTCTGTTCCTGGGCCTGGCGGGGCACGTCGGCGCTCGCCTGGGTCTGCTGGCCCGGCTGAACGGGTGCCTGGGTGGCCTGGGCAGGAGCGGCGGGCAGGGCGTCTTCCCGCCTGAGCCTCAGGGCGACGTCCAGATCGGAGGCACGCGTTTTTTCCGGTTTGGCTCTGGCCTGTGTTTTCCGGATTTTCATGCCAGTTCACCCCCCGCCCGCAGCGCCCGGTAGGCCAGCGCCAGCGCGGTCACGGCGGCCCGCTCGCGGATCTGCGCGGCGTCGCCGGGCCAGTTGACGCCCACGGCCTTGTGGCCCTTTTCGCTGCTGATCGCGGCGTAGGCCTGCCCCGCGTTCTCGCCGCCCACGCCCACCACCACCGCCAGACCTACGTCCGCGCCCAGGTGTTCGCGTGCCCCGGCGGCCAGTTCCAGCGCGGCCCCCTCGCTGACCAGCCCGGCGTCGCGCAGGGTCACCGGGGTCAGGCCCAGGGTGATCAGGCGGGCGTGATCCTGGGTCACGGCGGCGTCCAGAAAGCCCGCCTCGTCGGCCAGCAGGCCGCACAGCGCGCCCGCACTGCCCGCCTCGATCACGCCCAGACTGCGGCCCGAGAGGGCGGTGCCCAGCGCCCCGGCCAGCGTCTGCGCGTCCTCGCCCCACGTCCAGCGCGACAGCAGGGCGCGCACCGTTTCCAGCAGCGGGGCCAGCAGGGCGCGGGCCTCGGCCTCGGTCTCGGCGCTGGCGGCCACCCGCACGTCCACGCCGGTCTTGCGGGCGTAGGTGCCGACGCTGGGGTTGGCACTCTGGGTCAGCCCGGCCAGCAGCTCGGCCACGTTGCTCTCGCCGATGCCCTGGGTGTGAACCGTGGTGGAGACCAGCGCGTGATCGGGCAGCGGCAGGCGCGGCAGCACCTGTTCGCGCCACATCCGCTGCATCTCGCGCGGCGGGCCGGGCAGGGCCACCACGAACTTGCCCCCCGTTCGGACGAACCAGCCCGGCGCGGTGCCCACCGGATTGGGCAGGGCCTCGGCGCTGGGAATCAGCCACGTCTGCTTGCGGTTGACCCCCGGCATCTCGCGCCCACGGGCGGCGTACAGCCCTTCCAGCCAGGCCAGCAGTTCCGCATCCTCGGCGGGCGTCTCGCCCAGCGCGTCGGCAATGGACTCGCGGGTCAGGTCATCGTCGGTTGGCCCCAGCCCGCCACCCAGAATCACCAGATCGGCGCGCGACAGGGCCAGCGTGATGGCCTCGCTGACGCGTCCCAGGTTGTCGCCCAGCACCGTCTTGCGGTGCAGGATGACGCCCCGGGCGCCCAGTTCGCGCGCCAAGAAGGCCGCATTGCTGTCGACGATCTCGCCGAACAGCAGCTCCGTCCCTACGCTGATGATTTCTGCTAGCAACATAACAACACCGCCGAAGTATAGGCGAATGCGAAACGAACGTCTAGTCCTGAGGGAAGTGCTGACCGCATCCCCAGAGTGTATGTCGGGGGCAGGCGAGGGGAAGGCGACACCGTTTCTGAAGGGTGGCGAAACGTGGAATGGGAGTGTAGGGGTCAGACTGTCGGGCATGGCATCCTCTGTTTCTCCCGTTCAGAATCTGGCCCGCGTGCTGCTGGGCGCGGCCCTCGCCTTCGCGGGCACCGGCCACCTGACCTTCGCGCGTCAGGACTTCCAGGCGCAGGTGCCCGACAGCCTGCCGCTGAATCAGGATTTCGTGGTGCTGGCCTCCGGTGTGGTGGAAATCGGAATGGGCGCGGCGCTGATCGCCCTGCCCCGGCAGCGGGTCACCGTGGGCTGGATCCTAGCCGCCTTCTTCGTGGCGGTGTTTCCTGGCAACATCTCGCAGTACCTGACGCATGCGGACGCTTTCGGCCTGGACACAGACCGCAAGCGACTGATCCGCCTGTTCTTCCAGCCGGTGCTGGTGGCCTGGGCGCTGTGGAGCACCGGGGCGTGGGTGGCGCGGAATAATCGCGACTAGCGTCACCAGGGTGGCAAGCCCGTCCCACCTCTCGGGGGCGTGAGAGGATATGAGAGGATGGTTAATTCGGCCGAATTCTACTGCTGACTTTCGGCAGTGGGCGCGGGACGTGGGGTCACCTAAGCTCTGTTCAGTTCCACAGTTCCGTTCTTCCTGATTTCCCGCCCAGACGCGGCTGCCCGCGCCGCAGGGCAGGGAAGAGACTGTCGGACGTCGCCCCGGCCCTTTCCCCCTTGAAAGGCTCCCGGTCCTGCCCAGGAGGCCCGCGCCATGAAAACCCCCACTTTCCATTTCGGTCTCGGTGTCCTGCTGATGGGCGCCATGCTCCTGACCTCCTGCGGCTCGCAGGGCGACACGGCCAGCACGCCGCCCACACCGTCGGCCGCCGCGGCGACCGCCGCACCGACGGTGGCCGAACAGATCGCCGAATTTGCCGCGCGCCCCGAGTTGCAGGACGCCGAGAGCCAGACCATCCTGCGCGAGAACGCCGATGACCCGCTGCTGCTGCAGGGCCTGCAAGAAGCCTACGGACTGCCCAACGCGGGCCTGGACGCCGAGGCCCTGGCCCTTGCAGCGGGTGACCCGGGCCTGAGCGTTCAGGCCACGGGCAAGGCGGGGTATGCCCAGCGGGTGGCCTGGGGCAGCATCAGCCACTACGCCGCCGAGCGGCGCTCGCCCGATTACAGTGGCCTGAACTGGAACTACGACGGCTGCAGCGCCCCCAAGGGCCTGGGCCTGGGCTACAGCGACTTTTTCCGCAGTGCCTGCAACGTGCATGATTTCGGCTACCGCAACCTGCCCAAACTGATTTCCATTCCCTACTGGCCCTACAACAAGGCCCGGACCGATTCGGCCTTCCTGAGCAACATGCGCGGGCTGTGCAACAGCAAGAGCCTCTGGGCGCGTCCCGGCTGTTACGCCGCCGCGCAGGCGTATTACGTCGTGGTGCGCGACTTCGGCTGGGCCAAGTGGCACCGCTAGCCGCGCGCTAGCCCTCACCCGCCGCCCGCCCCGCAACGTCCCCCCGGACCGTTTAGTGCCCTGGCCCCCGGAAGCCCCCAGGCGCGTTCAGATCGTTTCCCGCCCTTCTCCCAGCCCCAGGAGGTCACGTCCCACCCAGAGTCCCCGCCCAGTTCATGTTCCGGTGATCCCCTCCGCTGCCGCCTCCTTTCCCCCGTCACTCCCGGCAGCGCGACTTCTCCCCAGGCGCAACCCCGCTTCAGCCCGGTCGCGCCCGTCTTCCCCGGAGGCCCACCATGTTCCGCAACACTGTTCCTGCTCGCCGCAGCGCCACCGCCGCCTTTCTGTCCCTGATGATCACCCTGAGCGCCTGCGGCCAGACCCCGCTGGCCGGCGTGCCCGTGCCTGCTGAAACCGCCGCCGAAAGTCAGGCCAGCCTGCCGCTGTCGCCCGCCGCACAGGCGAACGAGCAGCGCACGCTGGACATGGCCTCGGCGCGTGGGCTGACGGTGGTCTCTCAAATCACGCTGGAAGAGGACGGCGTGCCCACCACCTACCTGGAGGCCCAGACCCGCTCCGGCGAGGCCGTCTCCGTGCTGGGCACCGTGGAGGCCGGCACGCCGCGCTTCGCCGAGCTGCGGGTGATTCCCGAGGGCCAGCGTGGAACCGCCGGTTCCCCCTTCGTGATCGTCGGCCTGACCGCCCAGGGCACGGTGGCCACCGGCCTGGCGGCCCAGGGGGTCAGCGACTGGGTGTTTAACCGGCTGGTGTCGCTGGTCAACCAGTACAAACGTGCGCCGAAGTGGGTCAAAGCCGCCCTGAAGGGACCACTGCGTGGAATCATCAAGCTGATCATCGGCGAGGCGATTTCCAGGGGCTGCACCTATGCCTACAACGCGCTGGTCAAGAAGCTCAAGGCCTCGGGGCGCTGGGTGCCGCTGGGCCGGGACCTGCTGTGCGAGGTCATCGTCTAGCCCTGACCAGGGACAACGTGGGGCCAGAGACGCCGCGTTTCTGGCCCCTGCGCCCGGCCTCCGCCTCTTGAACCCGGTGCAGACCCGTGGCCCAGCGCGGCCCAGACCCCCTACAGTACAGGGCAATCCACACCGCACCACCCTGCCAGTTGTCCTGAATCACACCTTCCTGCGGCCCTCTTCCACCCTGCCGAGGCGACAACGATGACGGTTCTGCCCCCCTCTCCGGTTTCTTCGTCCCCCTCTCCTGCTGGCCCCGGCGTGCCGACGCTGGGGCGCTGGCCCTGGCCCAGGTGGCTCCTGACTGCTGTGCCTGCCGTGGCCGACAGCCCGCTGGCGCAGGTGCGCCGGGGGCTGCGCTGGACCGGCCTGCTGTTCTGGACGGTGCTGCTGGTGCATTCCCTGCTGGCCCCACCCAGCCGCGAGGGCCTGACCCCGGAGGAACTGCTGCCCTGGGGCGCGGTGATGGTGGCCTTTATCACCGTATTTCTCACGGCCATCTCGCTGCCGGATCAGCCGCGGTGGCAGCGGCTGGCGCTGTACCTGGCGGCGCTGGAATCGGTGCTGGCGCTGGTGGGCAACGAACTACTGGACGCCAACAGCGTGCAGGCCGGGCTGCTGGTGCTGGTGGCGGCGCAGGTGGCCGTGACCCTGCCGGTGCGCTGGATGCTGGTGTGGGTCACGGCGCAGACCGTCGCCCTGCTGAGCGTGTTCCTGACGCACTGGAATGCTGGGGACGCCTGGGCCTTCGGCACCGGCTACTTCTGTTTTCAGCTGTTTGCCATGACCACCGCGCAGACCGCCGTGCGGGAGGTCCGCGCCCGGCAGCAACTGGCGGTGGTGGTGGATGAGCTGCGCGCCACCCGCGCCCTGCTGGCCGAGGCGAGCCGGCAGGCCGAACGCTTGCAGATCTCGCGCGAGCTGCACGACCTGATGGGCCACCACCTGACCGCGCTGGGCATGAACCTGCAGGTGGCGCTGCACCAGCTGCCGGCAGGTCCGGCGCGGGGGCATGTGGAGCAGGCTGGAGAGCTGGCCCACACCCTGTTAAGCGACGTGAGAACCGCCGTGCGCGGCATGCGCGGGGCCGCCGCCCCCTGTGACGTGCGGGCCGAGATCGAGGCGCTGGCCCGCACCGCCTGCCTGCCGGTGCACCTGAGTTTCTCGCCGGAGTTCAGCGTGCCGTGCCCAGTGCAGGCGCATGTGCTGCTGCGCACCGTGCAGGAGGGCCTGACCAACGTGGTGCGCCACGCCGGGGCGCGGCAGGTCTGGCTGGAACTTGCGTGTGGGACGGCGCAGGACGGGGGGCGGCAACTGACCCTGCATGCCCGCGACGACGGCCACGGCACGCTGCGCCTTCAGCCCGGCTGCGGCCTGAGCGGCATGCGCGAGCGCATCGAGAGCGTGGGCGGCACGCTGGAGGTGCGGGCGCAGCCGGGCCAGCCCCTGGAACTGCTGGCCCGGCTGCCGCTGTCTGGCCCGGTCACAGGAGGCGCAGCATGATCCGGATCTGCATTGTGGAAGACCAGACGCTGGTGCGCCAGGGTCTGCGCAGCATGCTGGCCCTGGCCGGCGACATGACCGTGGTGGCCGAGGCCGAGAACGGCGAGCAGGCGCTGGTCACGGTGCCGGACGCCTGCCCCGACGTGCTGTTGCTGGACTACCGCATGCCCCGTCTGGACGGACTGGGCGTGCTGCGGGCACTGGCGGAGCGGGCGCAAGCCCACGGCACCCCGCTGGTGCCCACCCTGATCCTGACCACCTTCGACGACGACGAGCTGCTGCTGTCCGCCGTGCAACTGGGCGCGAAGGGGTATCTGCTCAAGGATGTGGACCTGCCGGTGCTGCTGCAGGCCATTCGCACGGTGGCGGGCGGGGGGCGCTGGCTGCAGCCCACCCTGACCGATCAGGTGCAGCGCGGTCTGGACGAACTGCGCCCGCAGCGCGAGGATGAAACCGAAATCCGCATCCTCCTGACCAGCCGCGAGCAGGAGGTGCTGCGCCTGATCGCTGGGGGCTTCAACAACCGCGAGATCGCCGGGCTGACCACCACCACCGAGGGCACCATCAAGGGCTACGTCTCCAACATCCTGTCCAAGCTGGGCGTGCGGGACCGGACCCGCGCGGTCCTGAAAGCGGTGGAGTGCCGGCTGCTGTGATGGCTGGACGCAACCGGCTCAGGAGGTCTGCGGCAGTGTGGGAGACACTGGATTGCCAGTCCTTCCAGCGGCGCTGGCATCGCCCCCCAGCGGCGGTTTGAACCCCCGCAGCCGCAGCGCGTTGCTCAGCACGAACACGCTGCTCAGGCCCATCGCCGCCGCCGCCAGCACGGGGGAGAGGGTGATGTTCCACGCCGAGAGCACACCCGCCGCCACCGGAATCAGCAGGATGTTGTAGGCGAAGGCCCAGAACAGGTTGACGCGGATGTTCCGCAGCGTGGCCCGCGAGAGGGCGATGGCGTTCGGCACGCCGCGCAGGTCACCCGACATCAGGATCACGTCGGCCGTCTCTACCGCCACGTCGGTGCCGGTGCCAATCGCCACGCCCACGTCGGCGCGGGCCAGGGCGGGCGCGTCGTTGATGCCGTCGCCGACAAAAGCCACCTTGCGGCCCCCGGCCTGTAGTTCCTGCACGGCGTCCGACTTGCCCTCGGGCAGGACTTCGGCCAGCACGCGCGACACGCCCACCTCGGCGGCCACGGCCTGCGCGGTGGCGCGGGTGTCGCCGGTGATCATGGCGACTTCGGTGCCCTGTCCCTGCAAGGTGCGGATGGCGTCCACGCTGCCTGCCCGTACCGGATCGGCCACGCCCAGCAGTCCGGCCAGTTCACCGTCTACCGCAACGAACACCGGGGTGCGTCCGCGTTTTGCCAGGGCGTCGGCCTGCGCTTCCAGGGCGCCCAGTGCCAACCCCAGTTTCGCCATGTAGCGGGCCGCGCCCACCTCCACGCGCTGGCCGTCCACGGTGGCCTGCACGCCGTAGCCGGGGATGGCCTGGAAGTCGGTGGCGGGGGAGAGGCTATTGACGTCATTTTCCTCGCCCAGGGCCGCCCGCTCAATCGCCCGCGCCAGCGGGTGTTCGGAGGACGCCTCGGCGGCGGCGGTCAGCCTCAGCAGTTCTCCATCACCCTTCAACCATCCACCATTCACCACCACTTCCGTCACCTCGGGCCGGCCCTGTGTGACCGTGCCGGTCTTGTCCACCGCCACCACCTGCGCGGCCCCCAGGCCTTCCAGCGCCGCGCCGCTGCGGAACAGCACGCCCATCTGCGCGGCCCGTCCGCTGCCCACCATGATGCTGACGGGGGTGGCGAGGCCCATCGCGCACGGGCAGGCGATGATCAGCACGGCCACGGTATGCACCAGGGCATTCGCCAACGCGCCCTCGCCCCCGATGAACATCCAGACCGCGAAGGTCACGGCGGCAATCACCAGCACCACCGGCACGAACACGGCCACCACCCGGTCGGCCAGCCCCTGGATCGGTGGGCGGCTGGCCTGCGCGTCCTCCACCATGCGGATAATGCGCGACAGCGCGGTGTCGGCCCCCACCCCGGTGGCTCGGAAAGTCAGCGCGCCGGTGCCGTTGACCGTGCCGCCTGTGACCCGCGCGCCTGCCGTTTTCTGCACGGGGACGCTCTCGCCGGTCAGCATGGACTCGTCCACGTAGCTGCTGCCGTCCGTCACCTCGCCGTCCACCGGCAGGCGTTCGCCGGAGCGCACCAGCACGTGGTCGCCCACGCGCACGTCGTCGGCAGGGACTTCCACCACGCCGCCGTCCCGCTGCACGCGGGCCACGTTGGGTTGCAGCGCCAGCAGCGTCCGCATGGCCTCGCTTGAGCGGCCCTTGGCCAGCGCCTCGAACAGCTTGCCCAGCAGGATCAGGGTGATGACCACGCCGGACGCCTCGTAATACACGTGGGCGCTGCCTGCCGGAAACAGGCCAGGAGCCAGCGTGACCAGCAGCGAGTACCCGAAGGCCGCCGACGTGCCCAGCATCACCAGCGTGTTCATGTCGGGGCTGCGGTGCTTCAACGCCGCCCAACCGCTGCGGTAGAAGCGCAGGCCGGGGCCGAACTGCACCGGGGCGGCCAGCGCCAGCATCACCCAGTTCAGCGTCTGCATGCCCACCCGGTCCATCAGCCACAGGTCCAGCGCGGGCCAGAGCATCGGCAGCATCGCCACCAGGAACAGCGGAATGCTGAAGGCGGCGGCGAGGGTCACCGAACGCCGCAGCGCCGCGATTTCCTCGGCTTTGCGGGCGCGGTCGGCGTCCAGGCGCGACTCCGCCTGCGTGGCCTCGTCGGGCACGTCATAGCCCGCCTCGCGCACGGCCTCTTTCAATGCGGCGGGGGAGGTGGCGGCGGGCAGGTACGTCACGCTGGCCCGCTCGGTGGCGAGGTTGACGCTGGCGCTCAGCACGCCCTCGGCCTTTTGCAGCCCGCGTTCCACCCGCCCCACGCAGGCCGCGCAGGTCATGCCCTCTACCGGGAAGGACAGTTCCGCCGTGCCCGCCTCGTAGCCGGTGTCCCGCACGGTCTTCACCAGCTGGGCCGGGGTGGTGAGCGCCGGATCGTAGGTCACGCTGGCCCGCTCCGTCGCCAGATTCACGGCGGCGTCCTGCACACCGTCCACCTTTTTCAGGCCGCGTTCCACCCGGCCCACGCAGGCGGCGCAGGTCATCCCGCCCACATCCAGAGTCAAGGTCTTCGTCGTCATGTGAACAGTCTATCCCCCTGGGGAGGGTAAGGCAAGATGGGCAAGGGTGATGGTAAATGCTTGATGGAGCGAGGCTCTGCGCTTTTGGCAAGCCCGAGCTGACCGAATAGAAAATCTTCCCCCTTGGACCTTCAGACCCTTTGACCCTTAGGCCTTCCTGCTCTTGACCTTCCTCCCCCCCAGGGTCTAGAATTCAGCCATGACCCACACCATGACCACTGAACTGAAAGTTGACGGCATGACCTGCGGCCATTGCGTGAAAGCCGTGGAAAAGGCGCTCAAGGGCGTGACGGGCGTGCATGACGTGCAGGTGGATCTGGAGGCCGGCAAGGCCACCGTCCACGGCGACGCCGATGCGGGGGCCATGATCAGCGCCGTGGCGGAAGAAGGCTACGCCGCGCAGGTGGCGGGTTGACCGACGCCTCTGCCGTGGCGGACGCCCCCCACTGCACCGCCGAGGGCAAGCTGTGCATGCCGGAGGACGCCCGCAAGCGCGCCCGCCGCCGCCTGAGCATCGCGCGCGGTCATCTGGACAGCATCGTGCGGATGCTGGATGACCCGGATGTGTACTGTGTTGACGTGCTGCGGCAGATCAAGGCGGTGCAGGGCGCCCTGAGCGGCGCGGGCGACGTGGTGCTGCGCGGCCATCTGGAAGCGCATGTCGCCACCTCTGCCGGACGCGGCGACAGCGTGGAAATGGTGGAAGAGGTGATGGAGGCGTTGCGTTACCGCTGACGCCGCACCGCAGGCCAGGTCTTCATTCCAAAGTCAAACCGCCAGGGCCGCCCGTGCGCTCCGGCGGTTTGTCCTTTGGCCCATACCCTGCAGACGCTGAATCCTGCTGGCGGCCACAGGCGGCCCGCGCAACTGGGCCTTTTCGCCGATTCTTTCCTGCCGCGCGTGCGCTAGCCTCCTCCCCGTGTCCACGCTGATCGCCGCTGAAAATCTGACCGTGTTCTACGGGGAGCGGGCGGTGCTGCGTGACGTGTCACTGAGTGTCTCGGGCGGCGAGCGCGTGGCGCTGCTGGGCCGCAACGGGGCCGGCAAGACCACGCTGCTGCGCGTGCTGACTGGCGAAGTGCTGCCGGAGGAGGGATCGGTGTGGCGTGCGGACGGCCTGCGCGTCGGCGTGCTGGAGCAGCACCACACGCATCCCGCTGGCAGGACCGTGCGCGCTCTGGTGGACGCCGCGCACCCCTACCGCGAGCTGGAAGCCGAGCTGCTGGCCCTGGAGGCCAATCTGGGCGATCCCGCCGTGCTTGCCGCCTGGACCACGCTGAACGCCCGCCTGGAAGACGCTGAGGCGTTCGCGTGGCCCTCGCGGGTGGCGCGCGTGCTGGGCACGCTGGACCTGACCCGCTTTCTGGGCCGCGAGGCCGCCACGCTGTCGGGCGGCGAGCGCACCCGGCTGGCGCTGGCGCTGGCGCTGGCCCGCGAGCCGGACCTGCTGCTGCTGGACGAGCCCACCAACCACCTGGACATCCGCATGCGCGAGTGGTTGGAAGGCTGGCTGCGGGCGTTCCGGGGCGGCGTGGTCCTGACCAGCCATGACCGCGACTTTCTGGACGCGGCGGCCGGGGCCGCCGGGGGGCGCAGCCTGTGGCTGGAGGCGGGCGAGGCCACTGCCTACCCCGGCGGCTACACGCGGGCCAGGGCGCAGCGTGAACTGGAACGCCGCACCCAGGAACGCGCCGCAAGGCTCTCGGCGCAGGAGAGTCGGCGGCTCTCGGACAGCGCGGAGAACCTGGACCGCTGGGGCCGCCGCTCGCGTGGCCTCAAGTCCCGTGCCGGACGCCTGCCCACCGCCGAGGCGCCGCTGCCCGAGCGCCAGTTGCGGATGCGGCTGCTGGCCGGCAGCGCCCGCGCCCCGCTGGTGGCCTGGGGCGAGCACCTGTCCAAATCCTACGACGGGCGCAACGTGATCTCCGGCGTGGCCTTCAAGCTGCGTCAGGGGGACCGCGTGGCTTTAATGGGCGCCAACGGCACCGGCAAGACCACACTGATGCGGCTGCTGGCCGGGGAGGAGCAGCCGGACCCGGCGGCGGACCTCGGCGTGGCCGCTCCGGTGTTGCGCGTGGCAAACGGCGTGAGCGTGGCCAGTCTGGACCAGACCTGGCACGGCCTGCTGCCCGGCGAGGGGCTGCGCGCCCAGTTCGAGCGCCGCTTCGGCGCGCAGGCCGCCCCCCTGCTGGGCCGTGCCGGTTTCACCGAGGCCGACTGGCCCAAGACGCCGCGTCAGCTGTCGGGCGGCGAGCGGGCGCGGGCGGGGCTGGCGCTGGTCAGCGCGCTGCGGGCCGACCTGCTGCTGCTGGACGAGCCGACGAACCACCTGGACATCGAGGCGCTGGACGCGCTGGAGGCCGCCGTCCACGCCTACGGCGGCGCGGTGGTGATCGTGACCCATGACCGCCGCTTTGCCCGCGAGGTCGCCAACCGGCTGTGGGTCATCGAGGACGGCCAGTTGCGCGAGGTCAGCGGCTGGGGCAGCCGGGAGTACACGGACCCGGCCCGGCACCTGCGGGGCGACCCGCCGCCGCCGCCGCCCCGGCCCACCGCGCGGCAACGGCTGGTCCACATCGAGAACCAGCTGGCCGAGGTCCGGCGGGCACTGGATTCCACGCCCGGCGGCCTGAGCGGGCGCGAGGAAGCGCGGCTGCGTTCCCAGGCCCATCAATTGCAACATCATCTGTATGACCTGTACGCCGAGGCCTTTGCCGCCCCGCAATACGATTTGCAGGTCCGCGAGCCGCCGCTGACGGTGCGTGCCCAGCGGCTGGGAGACCCGGCGGTGGGCGGGGGCGGCATGTTCTGGGCGGCGCGGGACGAGAGCTGTCCGCACCTGGCCTGGGACGGCACCGTGCTGCGCTGGAGCGCTACGCCGCCCGCGTGGTACGGCGCGGCGCTGCTGGGCGGGGCGCTGCGGATTCTGTTCGAGCACTGGAACGTGGGGCGGGTCCGGCTGGGCGAGGACGGCCCCCCGCTGACCCGGCGGCACTACTTCGAGCGGCTGGGCCTGATCCGCGCCGCCGCGCCGGCCCCAGCCTGAGCCCACGGTCAGGCCACGCCCGCTATACTTCCGCGCATGGACGACCTCATCAAGGGACGCCTCGGGGGCGCGGACGGATACGACATCCGCTGCACCATCGATGGCGACACGATTTCGGGCCGCGCAGGCGGCAAGCTCCACGGCAAGGACATCGATCTGGAAATTACCGAGCGCGGCGTGCAGGGCACGGTGGGCAATGATCCTGTGAAGATCGAGCTGGACGGCGGCGAACTCAAGGGCAACGTGGGCAGCCAGAAGCTGGTGCTGCGCGGTGTGGACCGCGTGACCGGCTTCATGGGCGAACCCATCGTGGGCTGGAACGTGGTGGCGCAGCAGACCGGCGAGCGCCTGACCGGGCAGCTGGGCAGCACCGTGCTGGGCCGTCCCTTCGAGCTGGAACTGGGCAGCGCCCCCGGCTGGGTGGGCACCCTGGTGGCGCTAGTGGCGTTCTACGCCCTGGAACCCCGCGCCAGCGTGACCGTCAGCCGCTAGAGCATTTGTCAAAAGAGCTGTTTCCTTTTGACCGAACGGAGTGAGTGAATTTCAACGAGCAGTTGAGAGAATGGAGGCATCAGAAGTCTTCTTTTCTGATGCTGCAATTCGGACAACTGCTCTAAGCTCCTCAACCTCTGGAAGGGCCGCCGAAAGTGGGCGGCCCTTCCTCGTTTGACCCGTTGCTGGGGCGACGAACTGACTTACCGTCCCCCGATCCGGTACGTCACGCCGAAGCGGATGCGCGTGCTGACGTCGCCGTTCTGCACGCCGATGCTCAGGTTGGTGCGCGGGTTGACGTTGTACCCGGCGCTGAAGCTGGGGCGCAGGCTGCCCAGGTCCAGCCCGGTCAGCGGCGTGCTGACCCGGAAGGTGAAGCGGTCGTCCGGGGTGCTGTAGGTGGCGTCCAGCAGGCCCTGTCCCGCCAGATCCACCTGATACTGCAGGTACAGGTCACGGGTCAGGTACGAGCCCAGCGTCAGGGTCGCGCCCAGGTTGCCGTCCTCGGCGGTCAGGTTGGGGGTCAGGCGGAACACGTCCAGCCCGAAGGCCTTGGCCAGGGTCCGTTCCAGCTCGCCCAGCACGAAGACGTTCAGGGCGGTCTGCACGGCGCTGGCCCCCAGCGCGCCGATGTTGCCGGGCAGCGCGGTCAGGTTGGGCACCCCGGTGGCGACCAGCGCGTACAGCTCCGGCTCGGTGTAGTCCTGACCGGTGTCGGGATTGCGGCAGGCGCTGCCCTCGCTGGTGCAGCGCAGCGTGGTGTTCAGGTCCAGGGCCGCCTGACCGTCGGCGCGGGTCACGAATTCGCCGCGCAGGTTCAGGGTCACGGGCACGCGCTGGCGGGTGGTGACGGCCTGCACCTGCCCCGCCGCCGTGATGTCGAAGGTGGGCAGCAGGCCCTCGCCGCCGAAGGTCACGCTGCTGCCCGCCAGGGTGAATTCGTTCTCGCGCAGGTAGATCAGCCCACGCTCGGAGCGGACACTGCCGCTCAGGCGTGGCCGCGCGCCGCTGCCCGCCAGGGTCAGGCCCGCCGTACTGAATTCGGCGCGCGCCAGGCTCTCGTCGACCCGGACGCCGCCAGGCGCGCGGATGGGAAGGTCCTCGAACACCACCCGTTCCAGAAAGGGACGCGCGGGCCGGGGGGCGGCCTCACCGGTGGGCGCCGGGGCCGGGAAGGTGGAGTAGATCTCGGGCAGCGGGCTGACGTAGTTGTCGGTGGTGCGCCCGGTGCCGCTGCCCGGCCCGTTCAGGGTCTGTCCGTTGGTCTGTCCCAGCGTGGGAATGGTGGCTTTCGCGTCGGCGCGGCCCAGGATCAGGCGCTGGAAGCTGGCCGCGCCGCTCACGCGGATCAGGGTGCCGTCGTCCACCGCGCGCAGGTCCGCGTTCAGGGCGCTTTCGCGGGCGAAGATCACCGACAGCGGCAGGTTGTAGTTGCGGGCGGTCAGGGTCAGGTCCAGGGTGGGCGAGACCTGCCCGGTCAGCCGCAGGGTGCCGGCCCCACTGGCCGCACTGCTGCTGCGGCTTGCGGCGTCCACCGTGAACGCCTCGCCGTTCTGGGTCAGCACCACCGTGCTGTTCGGCAGCGCACCCAGGCCCTGTGGGGCCAGCAGGCCGCTGAAGGCCACGCGGGTGCCACTCAGCCGGCCCAGCGTGAGCTGCCCGCGCACGTCCAGCGTGCCGTTGGCCCCCAGCGCGCCGCCGGTCAGGACCGTGCCGCCCGCCGTGAACGCGCCGCTGTCGGGCAGGTCGCCCGCGAAGCTGGGAATTTCCAGGCTCAGGCCCGCCACGCTGCCGCTGAGGTTCTGCACGCGCAGCAGCCCGCGCGGGCGCTCGTAGGTGCCCGCCGCGCTGAGGGTCAGGCTGCCGCGCAGGCTGGGGTCCAGGTCCGCCAGACCGGGAATCAGGCGCAACACCGGGGTAAAGGTGGTGTTGGTGAAGCGGGCGTTGAGGTCGACGGCCTGCCGGGTGTACTGGCCGCGCACGTCCCAGGTGCCGGCCCCGGTCAGCTGAATGTTCACGCCGCGCAGTTCCCGCCCGGCGTACTCCAGCGTCCCGGTGCCGGTCAGCGTCTCGGTGGAGGCGGCCTCGCCCGCGCCGCTGCTGGCGCTGACCCGGATGCGCTCGGCGACCACGTTGGCGCTGCCGGCCAGCGGATCGGCCAGCGGGAAGCGGAAGCGGGCCACCCCGGTCACGACGCCCTCGCCGGGGGCCGCCCCGGTGAAGGCCGCCACCAGCGCCCCCACCGGCAGGGCGCGCAGGCTGCCCTGACCGAAGACCTCGCCGCTGCCCTCCCCGGCGGTGCTGAAGCCGGCCGTGAAATCCGACTGGCCCAGGAAGCCGCGAATGCGCCAGCTGCCCCCGGCCAGCGTGCCCTCCAGCCGGGCCGGCAGCGTTTTCGGCCCCACCATCAGGCCCTCCGAGCGCAGCACGAAGGTGCCGCCGCCGTCTTGCAGGTTGGCGTTGCCGCTCAGCCGTCCCGACAGGTCGGGGGCAATCTTCAGGTTGCTGATCTCCAGATCGTCCAGCACAGCCTGGGCGCTGTAGCCCTCGCCGGTGGGGCGCAGGGCCAGCAGCTCCAGCGGCGCGTCCGGCAGCAGATCGGCGATGCCGCCCGAAGCCGCCACGCTGGCGCCCCCCACCTCGTTGCGGGCGCTCAGGGTGGCCCCGAAGCTCTGGCCCTTGAGGTTCACCTCGCCGTCCACGGTCAGCCGCTGATTCGCCACCTCGACCGGGTAGGTCACGGCACCCAGCCGTCCGGTCAGGCCGCCGCTGTCCAGGCCCACGTTCACGTTCAGCGTCCCGCCCTGCTGGCGCAGGCTGCCGGTCAGCCGTCCGGTCCAGGTCTTCTGGCCCTGCAGGGCGTTCAATTGCAGCGTGCCGGAAGGCAGCGTGAGCTGCGCCGCCACCGTGGGCCGTCCGCCGCGCAGCGTCACGTCCGCGCGGCCGTCGCCGGACAGTTGCAGCCCCAGGTACGGCACCTCGGCGGCGGAGGTGAAATCCGTGACTTTCACCGACACCTGCCCGTCTTGCGTGCCGGTGTCCAGGGTGCCGCTGGCGGTGAGGACGCCGTTCAGGTCTGGGATGCCCAGGCGGGCCAGTTGCAGGCCCGGCAGACTGGTCTGCAACTGGCCGTCCCTGAAGCTCAGGGAGCCGTCGCGCTCGCCGTCACTGACGCGCAGGTCCGTGCCCGCCAGCGTAGCCGTGCCGCTGGCCCGCCACTCGCCCCGGCGCACGCTGAGCAGCACCCTGGGATCGGCCAGCGCGCCGCTGGGGGTGACGCTCAGGCTCAGCTCGGGGCGGGTCAGGCTGAGCGCGCCGTCCCAGCGCCACTCGCCGTTCTGGCCGGGCCGCACGCCCACCGCGCCGTTTGCGCTGGCGCCGGGACCGTCCACCAGCCGCACCTGCACGCCGGTCTGCGCGGCCACGATGCGCGCCCCCGCTCCCAGCAGTCCCGCCGTGCCCCGCGCCAGCGGGTGGGCCAGCGGTCCCGAGACGTTCAGCACCGCCGGGGCCGTCAGCACGTCGCCGCTACCGCCCAGCGACGGCCCGCCGGTCACGCGCACGTCCCCGTGCCAGCCGGTGAAGGGATCGGCCCGCAGGTCCACCGCCGCCGCCAGGTTCTGCGGCCCCTCCAGCTGGCCTGCCAGGGACAGTGAGCGGGCACGGTATTTGGCTGTCAGGACCCCCCTCAGCGTCCCGTCGGCTGTCAGGTCGAGGTCCGCGCGGCCGTCCAGCCCTGCCGCACCACTGACCCTCACGGTGCTGCCCGCCGCGCTCAGGCGCAGGCCGTCCAGCGTGACCTTCCCAGCGTCCAGCGTCGCCACGGTTTTGCCGGCCTGACCCAGGGTGCCCATCACGTCGTTCAAGGTGCCGCCCAGCCGCCCCGCCGTATCGGCCAGCGTCACGCCGTAGGCCGAGGCCCCGCGCGAGACCACGGTGGCCGCAACGGTGGGGGCGCTCAGGGTCCCGGCCAGCGTGGCGGCGACATCCAGCTGCCCGCTGCCGTTCACCCATGGCAACGGTGTCAGGCTCAGGCTTCCGGTGAGGCCGGGAATAAATCCCTGACCCTGCTGAAGCGTGACGGTGCCGCTGCCCAGACTTCCGGCGTCCAGCGCGTAGCCGCCGCGCCCGTCGGCAGTCAGGTTGAGGGTATCGTCCACTCCAGCCAGCGTGGCCTGGACGGTGCCGGCCAGCCGGGGCCACACGCCGTTCAGGTTCACCGTTGCCGTGTTGCCGCCGCTCTGGACCGTGCCGTAAAGCTTGGCCCGCAGCGTTCCAGCGCTCAGGTCCAGAGCCTGTGCGTCGGCGTAGAGGGTGCCTCCTGCTGCGCCCAGCAGCGTGATGCGGGCCACGGCGTGGGGATCACGCACGCGCCCGGCAAGGGTGGCGAGCGCATCGAAGCTGCCGGTCCGGGCGGTGACCGAACCTTCCACCGCCGGGTTGCCCACCGCGCCGCGCAGCGTTACGTCCGCGCCCACCTTGCCCCCGTTCAGAACAGGTGAGTTCAGGAAGCTGGTGCCCAGATCGCGCACGGTCACGCGCACGCCGTCTGGCAACTGGCCCTGGGCTTTCAGCACGCCGCCGCGCAGGCTGCCGCTCAGGGCCGTTCGCAGGACATCCTGGCCGCCCGCCCGCCAGCGGTAACCCGCGTCGCCGTACAGGCTGAACGGCCCGGCCTGCTGCTGCTGGCCTTTGAGGGCGATATTTTGCAGTTCCAGCACCTGGGGTCCGGCGGCCAGCGTGCCTGCCGCCTCTACCCGGCCCGCGAAGGTCAGGGCGTCCACGTCCAGCCCGCGCGGCAGCAGGCGGGCGAGCCGCAGGGTGCCCGCCTTCAGGCTGGCCACGTAGCGCCCGCTCTCCAGCGCGGCGCGGCCGGTCACCACCGGCCCGTTCAGCTGCGCGCTGACGTTCCCGCCGCGGTAGGAGGCCGCCAGGGTGCCGCTCAACTCGTTGCCGCTGTCCTGCAGCTTTCCGGTGAAGCTGCCTTCGGGGGCACTCCAAGACGCGCCGCCCACGGTGGCGGCGCCGCTGACGCGCAGCTGTTCGGGGCGGCCCCACAGCGCCCCCACGTCGAAGGCCTGCAGATTCAGGGTGCCGCCGGGCCGGAAGGCCAGATCGGCGGGCAGGCGGCCGGTCAGGCGGGCCTGGGTCTTTCCGGTGCCCACCAGTGCGGCCACGTTCAAGGCCCCATCGCCGTCCAGCACCGCGTCCAGTGGTCCGCCGGGAACGTCGCCCACCGCGCGCAGGGTGCCGCTCCAGCCGGTGCGGGCGTTCCAGCCGGGATGGCCGCTGAGGCGCACGCTGATGGGCGCGTCGGCACCGCCTCCCAGGTAGGTGGCGTTCACAGTCAGATCGGCCCTGGACACGCCGCCCAGCGCATTCGTCCCCAGCTGACCGCGCAGGGTGCCGGCCAGTTTCGTGCCGCTCAGGCCCACCTTCCAGTCCTGGCCCAGCAGGCGGGCGCTCAGTCGTGTGCCCTGGGCCTGAAGACCGGCGAGACCCTCCTTCAGCACGCCCTGCACGTTTATATCGGGCTTGCCGTACGCCCCCGTGATCTGCACGGTGTAGCTGCCCGGTAGCAGCTCGGTGATGGTGGCCTTCGCGCTCAGCCTCAGCGCTGGAAACACCGGCCCGCTGGCCCGCACTGTGCCCTGCGGCAGCGTGGCCGTGGCCCCCTGTAGGCGCAGCACGCCGCCCCGGTAGGAGGCGGGAGCCTGAACGTGAACTCCTGCGACGGTGCCGGCGGTGTTCAGGCGCAGATCGGCCAGGGTGCCGTCCAGCGTCGCCGTCAGGTGGCCCGCAAGGTCTGAGCCCAGAACAGGTTTCAGATCGGGCACGCTGACGCTGCCCGCCGTATTCCAGGCGGCAAGTCCCTTGCCTGCGCCCTGATTGACGGCCAGATTCAGGGCCGCGCCCGCCACCGTCCCGTCAAGCTGGACCGAGGCCGCGTCCGTGGTCAGGCCCGTCGCTGCCACGGTCACGTCGACTGCCCGCTCGGCGTACTGCCCGGTGGCGCGCAGGGTCAGCGTGTTCTCCGCGTTGCCCCGGAGTGTCGCCTTCAGCCCGTCCAGTGTCAGGGCGGCGTTGGCCTGCGGGTACAGCGGCCCGCGCAGCCGCACGTTCAGGCCCGCCAGGGTGCTGTTCAGATTGGCACTCACCTGTCCCCTCGCCAGGGCAATGTTTCCTGCGGCCCGCTGCCCCTGCGCGCTCAGGTCGAGGCGTGCCTGCCCACTGGCCTGGGCAATGTCCAGCTGAGGCACACTCAGGTCGAGGGTGGCCCGGCCCCTCAGGTCGCTGAGCGGGTCACCCAGCACGGGCTTCAGTGCGCGGGCGTCCAGCGTGGCCCCCCTGATCTTCAGAGTCTGACCGGCGTAGGTGAAAGGCAGCCGCGCCCACGGGTGGTCCAGAGCACCCGAGGCCGAGACCGCCCCCTGCCAGTTCACGCGGGCCTGCAGGTCCAGCGGCTGGCCCAGGTAGCGGGTGCCCGCGCTGCTCAGGGTGGCTCCGGCCTGCGACAGTTGCGCGGTCACGCGGCCCGGCAGCACCTCGGCCCGCAGGGCTGCGGGCAGCAGCGGCAGGGCGGGGGAAAGGCTGGCCGTGACCGCGCCGCCCAGTTGCGGCAGCACCTGCACCCGCCCGCTCAGCGGCCCGAACGGCACGGCGGCCAGCGTCTCGTTCCCGCCCACCAGCCTGACCGTGCCGGGCGTGCCCGACAGCGCGTAGCGGGCGGTCAGCGTGCCGCTCCATCCTCCGTTCGAGTACGTCAATCCGCCCACCGTCGCCCGCCCCCCGGTCAGCGACGCCGTGAGGGGAAAGCGCTGGGCCGGCACACTCAGGGTCAGCGGAGCCGCGCCGAACCGCTGCGCCCTGAGGGCAACCGTCCCGCGCAGGTCAGACACGCCGCCGCTGGCCTGGGCGGTGAGGTACGGCCCGCTCACGTTCAATTTCAGATCGTCCAGCGTGGCCGGGAGGGTCAGGCGTCCGCTGGCGCTGACCGTCTGCCCGGCGATCTCGCCTGCCGCGTTGATGCGTCCGTTCTGCGCGTTGACGGTCAGGGGTCCGGCCTGCAGGGTGCCGCTCAGAACGCCGCTGCGCGCCTGCAGGTCGCCTGTCAGCTTTTGCCCCGCCAGCGTCAGTCCGCGCGCCTGGACGTCGAAGTCCGAGAAGCCGCGCAGGTCCACGCGGGCCGAGCCGCCCTGGCGGTCCCGCACGGCAATGCGTCCGCGGGGCTCGCTGCCGCGTCCCTGCACCTGGCCCTCCACGAACAGTCCGCCCGCGATGGGGCCGCGCACGTTGACGTCGTAGCGCCCGTCCGGCAACGAGGCGGTGCCGCGTGCGCTGAGGCCCTCGCGGTCCGTGAGCAGCACGTTCAGGTTGCTCCATGGGCCGCTCAGGGCCACCGTGTACT
This sequence comes from Deinococcus radiopugnans ATCC 19172, assembly GCF_006335125.1. Lineage (NCBI taxonomy): Bacteria > Thermotogati > Deinococcota > Deinococci > Deinococcales > Deinococcaceae > Deinococcus > Deinococcus radiopugnans. The sequence goes on along the minus strand of NZ_VDMO01000010.1, from coordinate 73,980 downwards.
GATCCAGTTGGCCGCGGGCGTCCACCGCGCCCCGGAAGGCGCCGCTTTCGCCCGGTCCCCAGGTGGCGCGGCCCTCCACTCGGCCTGTCTGCCCGAAGGCGGTCAGCGCCTGCGTGCCGGTCACGCGGGCCAGCCCGGTGGCGCCGTCGTAGGTCACGTTCAGCTCGCCCCAGCTGCCGCTGACCGCCAGCCGCGGCGTCAGGGTGCCGCTCAGGTCCACCGCCTGGGGCGGCAGGGTCACGCCGCTGAACGACAGTTCGCCGCTGCGGCCCGTGACCCGCGCCCGCAGCGCGTCGTAGGGGCCATTCACCGCCGCGTTCAGCGTCTGCCCCTGCGCCGAGACGGTGCCGCTGACCGCCACCCGCGGGTAGACCTGTCCGCTCAGGCGGGCGGTGGCCTGGGCATAGTTCGCTTTCAGGTCCGCCGTCACCGCGCCGTCCGTGCGGTTCAGTGTTCCGGCCACGTCTGCCCCCGCCACGCTGGCGTCCACGGCCACCGTCCCTCCCCGCCCGGCCAGATTCAGGTTCAGCGTGCCGTTGAGGTCCGGCAGGTTGACCAGCGGGCGCAGCGCCGCGAGGTTGACGCGCCCGCTGGCGTCCACGTTCTGGCCGTCGATCACGCCCCGCGCCGTCTGCCCCGCCGTGGTCAGATCGAAACGGACCCCCGCGTCCGTCAGGCTGAGATTGCCCTGAATGTCGGCGCCCTGCAAACGGGCCGCCGTGTTGTAGGGGGCTTGCAGTTGGGTATCGGCCAGCACGGTCACGCCGTTCGCGCTGCCGCGCAGGCTGGCGCGGGTGCCGCGTCCGGTGGCGGTCAGGTCGAAGCCGTTGCCGCGCGCCGTCAGGGTGCCGAAGGCCTTGAGGGTGTTGGTCACGGTCACGTCGCCGCTGACCCGCAGGCCGCCCGCGACCGGCAGATGGCGGAGCGTGACCGGAAAGGCGTCGCCGTTCCAGCGCAGCGCCTGCTGACCAGAAGTGAAGGTGCCCTGCTGCCGCAGATAGTTCACGCTCAGCGGCCCGCTGAGGGTCTGGGTCACGCCCGGCACGCGGGCCGTCAGGGTGCCGGTCACGTCGCCGCTGGTCAGGTCCAGTCGCCCCGCGCCGGACAGGGTCAGGCCCGCGCCCTGCACGTCGCGGGCGCGCCAGCTGCCCTGAAAGTCGCGATTCAGATCGAGCTGCACCGTTCCCGCAGCCCCGCTGGTCAGGGCCGCCTGCAAGCCCTGCCCGTTCAGGCGGGCCGTGCCGGCCAGCGGGAACGGTCCGGCCGCGCCGTCGGTGATCACCGCCCGCAGGTCGTCGGGCGTGCCGCTCAGCGCCACCCGCGCCCGCGCCGCGCCGTACTCGGGCTGGATGAGCGCGTTCAGGCGAGTGTCCTTCAGATTGAAGGTGCCCGACAGCGGGCCGCCCAGCCCCTCCCCGTTCAGTGTGACCAGATTCTGCGCGTCGATGCTGGCCTGCACGTTCAGCGGCTTTTGCCCGAACGCGCCGATCAGCTGGGCCTCGCCCATCTGCCCGAAGGTCCAGTTGCCGGTCAGCCGCTGCGGGGCCTCCCCCAGCTGGGTGTCCGCGCTGAAGGTCAGGTCGTTGTTCTGCGGCGCCTTTTCCCCCGCGACATGCCCAAAGGCGTAGCTGGCCTGCGCGTCGCTGAACTCAATGCCGGCCAGGCGCCCGGTCCCGGTGGCCTGCGCCGAGACCCGCACGTCCTGCCAGCCACCCGCCGTGACCCGTAGCGCCAGCGTGCCCGCACCCGTGGTGCCCAGCGCCTGCGCCAGCCCCGAGACGGTGGGAGCGGCGTCCGCCGTGACCGCCCAGTGCTGGGCCTTCAGGTCCACCCGCCCCGTGGCCGTCACCGGGCCGTTCCAGCCCTGCCCAGCCAGTGTCACGTCGATGTCGTCGCCCCGCTGGGTCACGGTGCCGCCGATGCCGGTGACCGTCACGAATTTCGCTTCCGGCACGCGCAGGGCGGCGCCGGTGAGCTTCAGATCGCCGCGCAGGGGACCGTCGTTCAGCACGTACGTTCCGCGGAGGCGCCCCGCCGTCACGCCCGGCCAGTAGAAGTTGATGATCCGGGCGTCCGCGTTCAGATCGGCGGTGATGACGTTATTGTCGCCCAGGGTCACGTCGGCACTCAGTTCGCCCTGGGGCGTGCGACCCTGCACATTCCAGCCGCCGTCCGGACGCGCCGTCACCTGGAACTGCCCGTCCGGGATCTCGCCCTTCTTGCCGTCCACGTTTACGCGGGTGTTCTGCACCTCGACCCGGCCGGGGATCACGGTCCAACCGGCGCCGCCGCCCTCGCCGCTGCCCCCGCTGTCCAGGCTGCGGATCAGCTCGTCGGCGTTCAGGTTCACGGTGGCGTCGCGCACCGACGCGCCCAGCCGCAGCGTCCGGGTAAAGGGGTTGAACGCTTCCACCGTCACGCCCGCCGACCCGGCCTGCGCGTCCACACCGGGCCGGGTCAGCGTCACGCCTTCAAGCCGTGGCGCCCAGACTGGCCCGGTCACCCGCCCGGCGCTGAGGCCCAGGGCCGGGCCGGAGCGGGCCAGCAGCCAGCCGCCGAACAGGGTGGGGGAGAACACCACCACCAGCGCCAGCACGGCCAGCAGGCCCAGCACGGCCCACGGCCAGCGCCGCCGGGCGGCGGGGCGGGCGGGTTGACGGTGTTCAGGCTCGGCGCGGACCTCGCGGGCCGCCGGGTCGTCGGTCACGCGCCCCCCACGCCGCGCCCGGTCCAGTTTCTCTCGCATTGTTCCTGGGCCGCGCGCATTGCAGGTATTCTAAAGGCCAGCGCGTGAGTTGGCAGCCCCGCCGCTCACCGGACCGTCAGATTTCCACCCTCTGTTGCCCTGGTGGGCGTTACCCTGGGAACCATGCGTCTGACTGCCCTGGTGATCGGCGACGTGCAGGGGGTCGGCTACCGCCTGTACGTCCAGAGATATGCCCGAGATCTGAACTTGCAAGGTTACGCCGAGAACCTGACCGATGGCCGTGTGGAGGTCGTCGCCGAGGGCCACGAGGCCGATCTGGAGCGCCTGCTGCACTGGCTGCGGCGCGGCCCGCCCCACGCCCGCGTGCGCGACGTGCAGACCCAGATGAGCGAGGCGACGGGGCTGCGGGACTTTCATATTTATTAGTCAGGCCTGTTGAGGAGTTAGGCTCCCTCAACCCGGCGGGTCATGTGGTTATAGCCGTGCCCGCCCAGTTGCCGTTCTTCCGCCAGCACGAAGCCCTCGCGCTGGTACAGCCGGGCGGCGCGGTTGCCGTGTTCCACCAGCAGCCCCACTTGCTCCAGCCCTTGTGCGGCGGCCTGTGCCGATGCCTCCTGCAACAGCCGGGCGCCGAGGCCATGCCCCCGCGCCGCTTCGGTGACCGCCAGGGTGTCCAGGTACCACTCGCCGGGCTGGCCCTCGGAGGGAAAGTCGTCCGGCAGGCCCCGCTCCCGCAGGTGCGCCCGGAACGGTTCGTCCAGCGCCGCTGCCGCCGCACCGGCGTAGCCCAGCAGCAGGCCCAGCGTCTCGCCGTCACGCTGCGCGATCCACACGTTCTGGAAGCTCAGGCGGTTGCCGGGCCGGGCGAAGAAGGCCAGCATCACGCCCTCGGCTTCGGCGTCTGACGCCGCCCCGATCAGGATCAGGCCGATGTGGCCGATGGTCTCCTGAATCAGGGGAACGGCAAACGCGGCGTCGTCTGGCGTGGCGGGGCGGACGGTGACAGGCTCAGTCATGCCCGCAGGCTAGTGCGTCGGGGCGGCCTGCTGCCTAGTGACCCGGCCCAGCACCAGCGCCTCGAGCCGCTCGGCCACGTTGACCAGATGGTCTCCCAACCGCTCCAGATTGCGCGCGATCTGCCCGGCGGCCAGGGCCACCTCGGTGTCCTCGGGGCGCTCCAGCAGCCGGGTCAGGCTGGCGCGGCCCATCTGCTCGTACAGGGCGTCCACCTGCTCGTAGTCCAGCCGCATCACCTCGCGGGCCGCGCTCAGATCGCGCTCGGCGAAGGCGTAGGCCAGCCGCTCCAGCATCCGCGACAGCAGCCTGACCAGCGGCAGCACGTCCTGCAGGGTGGCGCTGCGGGCGCGCGGGGCAAACCGTTCTAAGTCGCGGGCCAGCTTCAGCGCGTAGTCGCCCACCCGTTCCAGGTTGGTCAGGCTGCGGAAGACCACCAGATGAAAGGCCAGCTCGTCCTCGCTCAGCGGCGCGGCAAAGGCGCGCAGGCAGGCGTCCTCGATCTCGCGTTCCAGCTCGTTGGTCTCCTGCTCCAGCGCCCCCGCGCGGGCGGTCAGGCCAGCGAACTCGGCGCGGGCGTCGGCGTCGCGCACGGCTTCGAGCTGCTCCAGCGCAATGCTCAGCATCCGCAGAAACCGGGCCGTGACCTGCTCCACGCTGGCCGCGCCGCTGGGAGTGGAGGAGAGGGTCATGCGGCCAGTATGGCGTTTCTGTGCCAGGTCAGGGTCAGGGCGGCGCCCGCCAGGCGTTCGCGTTCAGACGAAGCGCCCCGTCCGGTCTGCCTCGGTCCCCCGTGGTGCGGCGACTGATATAGCCTGGCGGTGGGGCCATGTGCCATCCGGTCACCTGCGAAAAAGGCACGCCGCCCCTCCCGGAGCAGAGGGGGCGGCGCACGGAAGCGGCTTCTCAGGTGGGGCTGGCCTTTTTCCGTGTCGGCCTGCGCTTAAGGAAACGCACCGCGAACAGCGCGGCGATCACCCCGGCGTAGATCAGCGGCGGCGTGTGATCCTGCTTGACCCCCCAGTAGTAGTGCAGCGCCCCCAGCGCCACGGCCAGATACACCAGCTGGTGCAGCCGCGTCCACCTCTGGAAGCCCAGCCTCTTGACCGAGTTCCGGCCGCTTGTCAGGGCCAGCGGCACGAGCAGCAGCAGCGCCGTGAAACCCACCGTCACGAAGGGGCGTTCCAGCACGTCTTCGAGCATCAGGCCCAGGCTGAAGCCGTGATCGAACAGGTAGATCAGGAAGTGCAGCGCGGCGTAGCCGAAGGCCAGCAGCCCCAGCGCCTTGCGGATGCGTGCCGGCCACGTCCAGCCGGTCAGCAGCCGCAGCGGCGTGCAGGCCAGCGACGCCACCAGCAGCGCCAGCGTCAGCAGGCCGGTCTGCAGGGTGGCCCGCTGAATAGGATTGGCCCCCAGCGCCCCCGTGTAGGCGTCCCAGATCAGCACCGCCACCGGCAGCAGGCCGCCCACCGTCACTGCCGGCACCAGCCAGCCCACGGAGGCCGCCTGACGGCGCGGTTGATACGCACGTCGGGCCGGTGCGCTTGCCACAGGTGGCGGGCGGCGCGCGTCTCCAGTGCTCATGCTTAGAAGTTCTTCCGGAGGTCCATGCCCTTGTATAGCCCGGCCACCTCGTCGGCGTAGCCGTTGAACGGCAGGGTCTTGCGGCGGCCCAATTCCCCGATGCGGCGCTCGGTGGCCTGGCTCCAGCGCGGGTGCGGCACGGCGGGATTGACGTTGGCGTAAAAGCCGTACTCGCTGGGCGCGGCGCGCATCCAGGTGGTCTGCGGCTGCTTTTCCGTCAGGGTGATCTTCACGATGCTCTTGATGCCTTTAAAGCCGTACTTCCACGGCACCACCAGCCGCAGCGGCGCGCCGTTCTGACCGGGCAGCACCTTGCCGTGCAGGCCCACCGCCATGAAGGCCAGCGGATGCAGCGCCTCGTCCAGCCTCAGGCCCTCCACGTAAGGCCAGTCCAGCACGTTTCCCCGCTGTCCCGGCAACTGCTTGGGGTCCAGCAGCGCGGTGAACTGCACGTACTTTGCCTTGCTGGTCGGCTCCAGGCGGCGAATCAGCCCGGCCAGCGGGAAGCCCAGCCACGGCATGACCATGCTCCAGCCCTCCACGCAGCGCATGCGGTAGATCCGGTCTTCCAGCGGAAACCACGACTGCAGGGTGTCGATGTCCACGGTCTGGGGCTTCTTGACCTCGCCGTCGATTTTCACCGTCCACGGACGCGGCTTTAGGCTGCCCGCGTTCCGGGCCGGATCGGCCTTGTCGGTGCCGAGTTCGTAGAAGTTGTTGTAGGTGGTGGCCTGCTGGTAAGGCGTGACCGCTTCCTTGGTGTCGTACGGCCCCAGCGGACGGTTCGGGCGCACGAAGTCGGTGCCCTGGGCCTCGGCGCTGCCTGCACCGGGCCGGCGGGTCAGCACCTCCAGACCACCGCCCAAGGCGGCCACCGTGCCAGTAAACAGCGCGGCGCTGCGCAGGAATTCGCGGCGGGGGTTCAGGCTGCTGCCGGGCACCAGAATGCGGCGCTCGTCCGGGTTGCTGTCGGTGTGCTCAGGTTTGTGACTCATGACGGTCCTCCTGTGATGGGCTGTGCCTCTCGTTCAGCTATATGCAGTCTGCGCTTGATCGGTTCACCAAACCGTCATAGGCTTTGCCAAAACGGCAGGAGCATGGGCATTCTCTTCAGGCCACGTGAGCGGCCATCGGCGCATGGCACCTCAACGGGTTTACGTCAGGCGGCATCGTTTGAGGGGCGCCGGACTTGCACTGGCAGCGCCGCCGCTCTGGTGCTGGGTTGCGCTTTAGAACATTTGTCAAAAGAGCTGTCTGATTTTGACCGAACGGACTGGCACAGCTCGCAGAGAGGGAGTGAATTTCAACGAGCAGTTGGGACTGATTCAGCTCCGAAGGAGAGAATGGAGGCATCAGAAGTCTCCTTTTCTGATGCTGTAATTCGGACAACTGCTTTAGAAGTCTCTCACCAGTTCGCCGGATCGCTTTCGAGTTCCTCGGACAGCAGCCACAGTTGACGGCCATGCTCGGCGGCGTCGCGCTGGGCGTCGAGCAACACCCGTTCCAGTTCGCCGCTCAGGTGTGGATGGCGGTGGCAAAAATGTTCGAAGTCGCGCAGCAGCAGCCCCAGTTTGGCGGGCCGGGCCTCCGGGTCGGTCAGCACGTCGTACAGGGCGTCCCAGTTGCGCCCGAAATTGTCGGTCAGGGCCAGTCCGCGCAGCAGCGCCAGCATCAGCGACTCCTTGTCGTGCACGTCCGAGAACACCACCTCGCGCAGGGCCACCTGATACCCGGCGGCCAGCATGCGCGGCTCGTGCGGAGCCTTCTGAATGCCCTCGGGGGCCTCGTCAAACACTTGCATCACGGACGGATCCTCCTGAAACTGGCGTAGTGGTCGGCAGTGTAGTAGCACTCGGCGGTGCGGGTGACCGGCTGGCCGCCGCACACGATGCGCCGCGCGCCCCGGTCGCCCTCGCCGGGAGTGGGCACGGTGTATTCGCGGTAGTAGCCGCTCGCCTGCCGGGGCAGGATCCGCTCCCGGTTGCCGAAGGTCACGCCGTCCTTGCGGTAGCGGAATGGGCCGCCCCCCGCGATGTCCTGCAGAACCTGGGTCCCCTCGCGCGGCAGGTCGCTGGCGTCGATCCAGCGCAGGCCGCTCTGAGGGTCACGGCTGGCGGTGGCTGGAGTCGACGGAGAGCGGGTCTGGGTCTGGGTCTGGGCAGGCGGCTGCGCCTGCGCCGTGTCCTGACCTCCGGCGGGCAGCTCACACCCCGCGAGAAAGGCGGCCAGCAGGGGCGTCAGCAGGAGGGCGCGCATGTTCACGGCCCCTACTCTAGAGCGCCCGCGCCTCCAGCCAGATGAGGAGTTCGGGCAGAACGCCGCGCAAACCCTTGTAGATCTGCTGCTCCGGCGTCATGGTCCGCAGCGCGGCGGCCAGTGCGTGGGCCTGTGCAGGCGTCTGGACCGCCACGTCTAACGGGTACACGTACGGGCGGATGGTAAACAGCGCTCCGTGCGCCGCCGGGAACCCGGTCAGGGTCTGGCGCTCCACCCGGAGAAACGTCTGATCTGGATCAAAGGCAGCCGCTTCTCCTGCCCCCAGCGCGGCGGGATGATGGTCTAGCCGGTCATCTCGGGTGAGGCCCCAGGCAAAGCGCACGAAGGGGCCGCGCCCGATCACCGCGTCCACCAGCCGGGGCGCGGTGGCGTTCATGGGGCCGCTGCCCGCCACCGGGGCGTGGACCGCCACGAAATCCCGGCCCAGCTTGTCGCGCGGGTCCCAGCGTTCCGGCGACAGCACGTGCGTGGCCGCCAGCCAGTCGCGCCCGGTGTGCGGGTCTCGCGCGATGATCGCCAGGTCTTCGGGGGCGTTCAGGCCCAGGAAATCCAGCGCGCCCCTCGGTTCCAGGTCACCGCGCACCCCCGCGAGCGGAGCGTCGAAACGGCGCAGGTCCGCCACTCCACCCCAGCGGAGGTCCAGGCGAGCCTGCCAGCCCAGCCGCCGGTTGTGCGGGGTCTGCCCGTCCCAGGCCACCACCCCGCCGCTGTCGGCGTCCAGCGTGCGCGCCGTGAAGGTCAGGGCCGCCGCGCGCAACTCGGGCGATAGATTCGCCTCACCCGCGTATTCGTGCAGGCCCCGGCGGTGGGCCGCCCATTTGCTGACCACGAAACGCTCGTACCCGTCGTCCAGGGCGAAGGTGTGCGTCTCCGCCATGCTGTCCTCGCGCCAGGGAATCGGCTGCGTGCCCATGCGGAACAGCCCCGCCGAGACCGTGTAAGCGCCGTTCAGGAAGGGGCGGTAGACGGTGGGCGCGGGCATGGGGAAAGTGTGGCAGAAAGCCGGGAGCCTCTTTCTCATCTTCCATTTCTGGACGGGCATCCGCGTTAGCCTGTGGCCCATGCCAGAACGTCCCCGGCGACTGCGCCGCACCCCCGCCCTGCGCGCCCTGACCCGCGAGGTCAGCCTCAGCCCCGCGCACCTGATCTACCCGATCTTCGTCCACGAACAGCCTGGCGAATCCCCCATCGCCTCCATGCCCGGCGTGAGCCGCCACAGCATCGACGGCGCCACCACGCAGGCGCGTGAGGCCCTGCGGCTGGGCGTGCCCAGCGTCATCCTGTTCGGCATTCCGGACCACAAGGATGCCAGGGGCAGCGGGGCGTATGCCGACGACGGCATCATTCAGCGGGCCACCCGCGCCATCAAGACGGCGGTGCCGGCACTGACCGTCATGGCCGACACCTGCCTGTGCGAGTACACCGATCACGGCCACTGCGGCCCGCTGTGCGAGGTGCCCGGCCAGAGCGGCGCCGAAGCCTGGACCGTGGACAACGACCGCAGCCTGGAACTGCTCGCGCTCACTGCCGTATCGCAGGCCCGGGCCGGGGCCGACGTGGTGGCCCCCAGCGCCATGATGGACGGGCAGGTGGGGGCCATCCGCGCCGCCCTGGACGCGGCGGGTTTCAGCGACATTCCGATCATGAGCTACGCGGTCAAGTACGCCAGCGCGTATTACGGCCCCTTCCGGGACGCGGCGGGGTCGGCGCCCAGCGTGGGCAACCGCGCCACCTACCAGATGGACCCGGCGGGCGGCCACCGCGAGGCGCTGCGCGAGGCCCGGCTGGACGCCGAGCAGGGTGCGGACACGCTGATGGTCAAGCCGGCGCTGGCGTATCTGGACGTGGTGCGGCTGCTGCGCGACGCCTTCGATCTGCCGCTGGTGGCGTACAACGTCAGCGGGGAATACTCGCTGGTCAAGGCCGCCGCGCAACTGGGCTTCATGGACGAGCGGCGCACCGTGCTGGAAAACCTGACCGCCATGCGCCGCGCCGGCGCCGACGCGATCATCACCTACCACGCGCTGGACGCCGCGCGCTGGCTGACCCAGGACGTCTTGCAGGAGGACGCCCTGCGTCCGGTTGGCGCGCGGCAAGACGCCGCACCGGAGAATGGCGCGTGAGCCCTTCGTCCCGCACCAACAGCCCAGCGGCCAGCAGCCCGGCCTCCGACAGCCCGATTCGCGTGGACTGGATTCCCACCGGCCTGTGGCCCGGACGGCTGGGCCTGACCTTTGCCCCCGGCAAAAAGGGGCGCAGCGTCGTTCAGGCGGGGGTGACGCATGACCGCGACGTGCACGGCGACATGCAGACGCTGGCGGCGGATGGGGCCACCGTCCTGGCCCCGCTGATCGAGGACTTCGAGTTCGACATGCTGGGCATGGACGGGTACCACGCCGCCGCCGAGCTGAACAATCTGGAGGTCAAGGCCTTCGCCATTCCCGACCGGCACGCGCCCGGCAGACGTGCGGATTTTGCCGCCTTCATCGACGAATTGATGACCGATCTGCTGGACGGGCGTGGCGTGGTGGTGCACTGCCGGGGCGGACTGGGACGCGCAGGGCTGGCTGCGGCCTGCCTGCTGGTCCAGGGCGGCATGGCCCCGGACGAGGCCGTCACGCTGGTCCGCCGGACCCGCAGTCCACAGGCCATCGAAACGCGCGAGCAGTTGCAGTTCGTCCACGATTTTGCCGACGCCCGGCCCGTCTGAGCGCCCCTTCCCACCGGAGGTTTTGCCATGATCACCGTTGCCAACCGCATGTACGTCAGCCCCGAATACCGTGAGCAGTTCGAGCAGCGCTTTCGCCAGCGCGCCGGATTGGTGGACGGCATGCCCGGCTTCCTCGCCAACCACGTGCTGCGCCCCACCAAGGAGGGCGAACCCTACGTGGTCCTGACGTTCTGGGACAGCCGCGAGGCCTTCGAGGCCTGGACCTCCAGCGACGCCTTCCGCCAGGGCCACGCCCGCAGCGGCGCGCTGCCCAAAGAGGCCTTCAACGGACCCGGCGGTCTGGAAGTGCACGAGGTGCTGGAGTTCGGCGCCGGCTGAGCGGTCCCCGTCGCGTGGCTCATGGCCCCGTCAGGCGCGCGCCCTACACTGAGGGCATGATGAACCGAATCCCAGTGCTGCTGGGCGCCGTCCTTGCGGGCGTGCTGGCGTCCTGCGCCCCCACCGTGGCCGGCCCGCAGCTGGGCCGCATCGTCAACAGCGTGACCGGGCAGGAGGGCACCGTCAGTTTCGTGCGTGGCACCCTGCAACCGCGTCTGGGCAACCCCTTCGCGGCGGACAACGCCACCATCCGCATTGGCGGTCAGACCTACAGCGGACGCACCGCCATCCTGAACGGCAGCGCGGCCAGCCTGCTGCCCGCCGGCCTGGGCCTGAGCCTCTCGGTGGGTGGCAGTGCGGCCGTCGGCGAGAACGGCGCGGTGGCGGTCGGCACCCGCCTGGACACGCCCCGGCCCGGCGCTCCTGCGGTCCGCAGCGGCAACCTGATCGCCCGCACCGCCGGCACGCCCACCCTGACCCTGACCTGCACCCTGACCGTTGACGAATCTGAACACGGCATCGGCGAATGCACCGGCAACGACGGCGTGAAGTACGCGCTGCAATTCTGACCACGAATGGTCCGGTAGTCGTCTGCCTGCGGCGGCAGCGTGCGCTTGCTGGACGGGTTCGACGCGGCCTCCCTGGCGGAAACGCTGGCGGGCCGCATTGCCTGAGCGTGGGCAGCCACCTTCGCTCCGACTCCGAGATGTTTGTCGGTGTGACGGTGAGCGAGCAACAGACTGCGCTGGAAAGTCTCGCCGAATTCCACCGCCATAAGATTGATCTGGCCGGCGAGATTCTGGTGATCAATGTCGGCCGTGACGTGGGCGAGAGCACCCGCGCCGAAATTGAATATGCCCGCGCTCGGGGCAAGCGGGTGCGCTGGCTGGAACCAGAAGAAGGGCGCGGAAAGCCGTAGCCTCCGCGCCCCTCCTGAACTCTGCCCTACGCCTGCTGGTACATCACCGCGCGCTTGACTTCCTCGATCAGCTGGGTGATCGGGATGTCGCGCGGGCACGCCTCGGTGCAGTTGTAGGCGGTGCGGCAGCGCCACACGCCGGTGTTCTGGTTCATGATGTTCAGCCGCTGCTGGGTGGCCTCGTCGCGGCTGTCGAAGATAAAGCGGTGGGCCTGCACGATGCTGGCCGGGCCGAGGTACGAGCCGTTGACCCAGAAGATCGGGCAGGAGGTGGTGCAGCACGCGCACAGGATGCAGTTGCTGGACTGCGCCATGCGCTCGGCCTCTTCCTCGGACTGGATGCGCTCGGCGGCGGGGGCCGGCGACTCGTTGATGAAGTACGGCATGATCGCCTTGTAGGAGTCGAAGAACGGCTCCATGTCGACCAGCAGATCCTTTTCCACCTTCAGGCCGCGAATCGGCTCGACGGTGATGGTGCCGCCGTCCTTGGCCACGTCGCGCACCAGGGTCTTACAGGCCAGACGGTTGCGCCCGTTGATCAGCATGGCGTCCGAACCGCAGATGCCGTGCATGCACGAGCGCCGGAAGGTCAGGCTGTGATCGTGGTACCACTTGACCTCGTTGATCACGTCCAGCACGCGGTCACCGGCCTGCGCGTCGATGGCGTAGGTTTCCCAGTGCGCCTTGCGGTCCTTTTCTGGATCGAAGCGCAGAATCTTGACTTTGATGTGCAGCATCGGCAGCGCCTGCTGTGCGGCGGCTGGGGCGGTGCTGGTTTCGTGTTGCGTTTGGGTCATTTGGAATTCCTTTGAGGGAAGAAGCTGGAGAGAGGTCTTCTCCCCTCAGTCACGGATCAGTACACGCGGGCTTTCGGCTCGAAGGCGCGGGTAAAGCCTTTGAGCGCCACGTCCTTGTAGCCGATCAGGACGTTGCCGGGCCGGTCCAGATCCTTGTAGGCCATGGTGTGCTTGAGCCAGTTGACGTCGTCGCGGGTGTGGTAGTCGGCGCGGTCATGCGCCCCACGCGACTCGGTGCGGTTCAGGGCGCTGGCGGTCATGGCCTCGGCGCAGTCGAGCATGAAGCCCAGTTCCATGACCTCGATCAGTTCGGAGTTGTAGCGCAGGCTGGGGTCGCCCACGTTCACGTCCTGGTAGCGCGACTTCAGCTCCTTGAGGATCTCGACCTGCTTCTCCATGTCCGGCCCGTTGCGGAAGATGCCGACGTTGTTCATCATCGATTCCTGCATTTCCTTGCGGATCAGCGCCGGGTTTTCCTTGCCGCTGCCGCTGCGCAGGCCGTCGAACATATCCTTGGTGTCGCGCTGCGGGTCGTCAGGCAGATCGGGGAATTCCACCTGGCGGGCGTACTGCGCGGCGTAGATGCCGGCGCGGCGGCCGAAAACCACCAGGTCGCCCAGACTGTTGGTGCCCAGGCGATTGGCGCCGTGCAGCGACACGCAGGCCTGCTCGCCCGCCGCGTACAGCCCCTCGATGCTGCCGCCGTTGCCGTCGCTCAGGCACAGGCCGTTCAGGTCGGTGGGAATGCCGCCCATCGCGTAGTGCGCCGTGGGCTGCACCGGCACCAGATCCTTGACCGGGTCCATGCCCAGGTAGGTGCGCGCCAGGTCCGTGATCTCGGCCAGCTTGCCCTCGATCACCTCGCGCGGCAGGTGGGTCAGGTCGATGTTGACGGCGTCCTTGTCGCGGCCCACGCCCCGGCCCTCGCGGATCTCGCTGATGATGCTGCGCGAAACGATGTCGCGCGGCGCGAGGTCCTTGATGGTCGGTGCGTAGCGTTCCATGAAGCGCTCGCCGCTGTCGTTGCGCAGGATGCCGCCCTCACCACGGATACCCTCGGTGACCAGGATGCCCAGCTTGGCGAGGCCGGTGGGGTGGAACTGGTAGAACTCCATGTCCTCCAGCGGCAGGCCCTTGCGGTAGTAGATGCTCATCAGGTCGCCGGTCAGGGTCAGCGCGTTGCTGGTGATCTTGAAGATGCGCCCGTAGCCGCCCGCCGCCAGAATCACGGCCTTGGCGTGGAAGGTGTGGATCTCGCCGGTCGCGAGTTCATAGGCCACCACGCCCCGGCAGCGCCCGTCCTCGATCAGCAGGTCGGTGACGTGGAACTCGTTGAAGAACTTGGTCCCTTCCTTGACGTTCTGCTGGTACAGCGTCTGAAGGATCATGTGGCCGGTGCGGTCCTTGGCGTAGCAGCTGCGTTCCACGGCGGCCTTGCCGAACTCGCGGGTGTGGCCGCCGAACTTGCGCTGGGCGATCTTGCCTTCCGGCGTGCGCGAGAAGGGCAGGCCCATGTGTTCCAGTTCGTACACCGCGTCGATGATGTCCTTGGAGAACACCTCGGCCGCGTCCTGATCGGTCAGGTAGTCGCCGCCCTTGACCGTGTCGAACATGTGCCATTCCCAGTGGTCCTCGGCGACGTTGCCCAGCGCCGCGCCGATGCCGCCCTGCGCCGCGCCGGTGTGCGAGCGGGTGGGGTACAGCTTGGAGATACACGCCACCGAGACATTGCCCTTGGCGGCGTACAGGGCGGCCATCAGTCCTGCGCCGCCCGCGCCGATGACCAGTACGTCATAACGATGTTGCATAGTCAGTTACGTCCTTTCAAAGCTCTCAGAGAAACGGCTCAGATCGAGAACAGGCCGATGGTGCCGAAGGCAAAGACCAGCGCCACCACCGTGTAGAACACGCCCTTGACCCAGGCGCGGTTGGGGCGGGTGCGGATGTAGTCCTCGATGGAGTACCGCGCCCCGTTGGTGCCGTGCATCAGCGCCAGCGCCAGGATCAGCCAGTCGTAGAACTTCCACGCCGGATTGGCCAGCTTGCCCACCACCGCCGTAAAGGTGGCGTCGGACTCGGAGACCTGAATAAACGTCATGTAGATGTGGCCCAGCACCAGGAACACCAGGATCAGGCCGCTGATGCGCATGAAAATCCACCAGTTCAGCTCGGCGTTGCTGTGCGACTGCTGTTTCGCGTCAATAAACGTTCTCGCGCGGATCATTCTAGTAGCCTCCCAGCAGGCGCGGCAGCAGGGTCCAGGCCGCGTAGAGACCGCTGATCACGGTCAGGACCATCACGGCGTACCACATCTGGCGCTGGTAGGCCACGCCCGCCCCGGTAAAGTCCATCACGATGATGCGCAGGCCGTTGAAAGCGTGATACACCACGCCCGCCGTGATGAACACCAGCCCGATGCGGAAGACCGGCCAGTCATAGGTCTCGTGAATCGCCATGTAAAACCGCTCGCCAAAAATAAATGAGCCGATGCTGAAGACATGAATCAGCAGATACGCCAGGATCGCGATTCCCGACAGGCGGTGAAGCATGAATGCCCATTGCCCCTCTCTTCCCTTGTACATTCGTTCCTCCCCAGGTTGCCCGTGGGCCCCTCAGCCCTGAACCCACAGCCCGGACTTCTACTCGGCCCGTATTTTAAGGCGGGCATTTTGCCGTGTGGGTAACCATCATGACCGTTGCCATCCGGCGATTTTCAACCTGCACAGGATAACACCCGTCCCTCTGTTTGGCGCCCCGGAGCGGCGCACGGCTGCCGCGCCGGGCTGTCACCCGCTGGGGAGCAGCCGCCGCCCCGGGGTGGCTCCCAGCCACCGTCCGGCCGCGCTACTCTGAAGCGCATGAGCGATGTCAATCCTTTCAAGACCCCCGAGCAGGAGGCCGAATTCACGCGCAAGCTGGTGCTGGGCCTGCTGAGCACCCTGGAAAACAAGGGGTTGCTGACTTCACCCGAGCTGGACTCGATCCTGCGCGCCGCCCGGCTGGCCGCGTATCCGGTGGCCCCAGCCCGCACCGCCGGTCCGGCCGGCCCCGGCACCCACTGGGTCAAGCCCGGCCAGGCCCCGAAGGAAATGGACCGCACCACGCCCATCGGGATTCCAGACGTGCGGGCCGGTGGCAAGGACGGCAAAGAGAACCCGCTGATGATCGATATGGAACTGGACTGAAACCGAACTTAGAAGTGTAAGGGGCCACACGCAGTTAATCGCGTTGGCCCCATTGATTTAATGGAAATGGAGTCTGGCGGAAATCAGCGCAGCGTGGTCACAAAACCGACCTCCATACCGTCGTTCGGACTGAATTCGGACGTGAGAACGGCGAGTCCTCCGCCAGCCAGCGTGACGGCACGGTTGGTGTTGCCCAGCGAAACGTGACTGAACTTGCTGCCGTTGAGATCGAGACGCCCTACCCCGTCGCTGTGAAAGCTCCATAGAATCGTTGGGTTTTTGCGGTCGAAGCCGATCAGGGTGCCTGGGTTGGTGTCGTTGAAAATGGTGACGGTGCCGTCGGCATTTAACCGCCGCAGAGGCCCATTCTCGGTGAAATAGACGGTGCCGTTGTCGTCGATTGCCACGCTGCTCAGGCTGTTGGTCAGATCGAGCTTGGTCACTTCGCCTGTAACCGCATTGATTTTGAGTCCCCCCGCAGAATACTGAGGACGGTACAGCATCCACCGTCCATTGTTGCTGCGGAAGAGTTGACCGCCAGAGCTGTACGCCTGAGCCGCATCCACGATTTCTGTGGTGCCAGTGGTGGGTGTCCAGCGCACCAGTCGAAACTGATAACCGTAGGCGGCAGCTGTACTCTGAACAAACACCAGCCTTCCCAGATGGTCCACCGCTCCGGAGGTCGCGCCATCCGGCGCAACCGCACCTGGAATAGCACCCTTGTCGGTCACCACCCATGTTGCGCCTGACCCTAATGCCAGCACCGCCGCGTCAGGCAGTCCGAAAAGGTGATAGACGGGTCCGGTCACGGTAATGGCGGCGCTATCCTTGCCGTCCACGACGTGCCTGAGGGTCGTTTCGAAGCCGCCAGCACCATATTTATCACGGGTGACCCAGATGCCCGCGTCGCCTGCCGCCAGTCCGAACTGGCTGACATAGCCGAGCGCCACGCGGGTGGGACGAACAGTCAGCCGCACGGGTGGACCGTCGCCGTCTGCCCCGGCGCTGTCAGATGAGGTCACCTGAACGCTGCTGGTCCCTAACTCAGCGTCCGTAGCAACCGTCAATGGAATTTTCAGCGTCGTCGACTCCATGGGCTTGACCTGAACAGAAACCGGTGCCGCCATCACGCCTTTGGGCAGCCCAGTCAAGGACAGGGTCGTCGTGCCCTGAAAGCCGAACGCGCTGCTGACCAAGACTTCGATAGAGCCTGTCCCGCCCTGATAGACCGAAATTCCGTTGTAGGCATACGGGATTGAAACCGCCACAGACGGTTTCGGAACTTCCAGATTCAGGCTGGCGGTGGCACTGCTGCCCTCACCCCGTGCCGTGATGGTGACTGGGATCACCCCTGGCTTGAGCGAGGCGTCACTGGTGAGGGTCAGGCTGCCTGTGGCAGGCCTGTCTTTGGTCACGCTGACCGTCATGGGCGTTGCCTTGACGCCGCCCGGCAAGTTCTCGGCACTGACAGTCACCGTGCCGCTGAAGCCCATCACGCTGCTCAGAACAAAGGGAACTTCAACGGTGCTGTCGCGGCCAAGCGTGAGTGGGAAGGGTGAAACGAAGAGGTCGAAGCCAGGACGGACTGCCGTGACCTTCCCGGTGCCGCTCCCGACCTGCTTGGAATTCGAATCCTTGATCAGGAGTTCAAATGGCATATCGTTCAGGTTGGGCTTTCCCGTGTACCGGAACGTCAGTTTGGTTGCCAGAAGCTGGGGCTCCAGATCCAGTATCCTGAGCCGCGCTGTACGTCCGCCTGTTGCCTGTGCACTTACCTTGGGCAGAGGATTGAGCGTCAGGGTGGCTGGTTCGACGCTCAGCCCTGCGACGTTGGTGGAAAGCTGCACAACGCCGGAATAATTGCCGATCTGGATCAGGCGTGCGTTCACCGTCATCAGGTCATTGTCGGCGAACATCAGACTTTCCGGGTCAAGGCGCACTGCCACCCTTGGTGTGGCCGAAGTGAAGGTTAATTCAGCGCGGTTGCCAGACGCTGCATTTCTCACCGTGACGTTCTGGCCCTCACCTGCGAAAACCAGTGTGTTCCAGCCCTTGACTGCCTGGATGTCGTCTTTCTCAGTCATGACCGTGCCGTCGGAGCGGGTGTACTGGCACTCTCCCTTGAATGTGAAGGGACGGTCCGAATACAGGCGGTAGACCAGGGGATTGGGCAGCATGGCGTCAGGGCCATCAACAATCTTTTCCCGAATGGTTCCAATCAGATCACCCTCAGGGCTGTAGGCGTTCAGGCTCAGGCTTTCAAGGACACGGGCCTGAGGGTCCGTATTGGTTCCGGTACATCCCTCGCCATAGAAGCCCCCCATTAGATCTTCAGATCCTGGGATCAACTGAGATAGATCCAGAGTCAGAATGTTGTTCTTAACTGTCGCCTCGCCGAAAAAAGGGTTGTCGTAGCTCAGAAGACTGGCGCTGTCGATCTGTAGATCTGTCCCTGTAATTTTCCCCGAAATGAGGATGTTGCTGAGCGTGGATGTGGGCGGTGATGTGAGCGGTGGGGTGCCGCCTCCGCCGCAGGCAGAAAGGAGGGCGCTGAGGCTGAGAACAGCCGGGAGAATCAGAAGTTTCTTCATAAAACTTCAGAATTCTAATTCAGCAATTGGGATGCGGGGTGCGAATTTTCGTGTCTCCGCCCGGATGCGCCGGCTTCATTAAGATCGGTCAGTTTGCTGGACAAGAGAGTAGAGGTCAGTGGACCCGTCCTATTGGCCGCTGGCTCTTGATCCTCCTCGCCAGACCTCGTACCATAGGCCCCCGGATTGGGCGGTTAGCTCAGCGGTAGAGCGTTCGCCTTACAAGCGAGTGGTCGTAGGTTCAAATCCTATACCGCCCACCAAAAAAGCCCGCCCAGCGCGGGTTTTTCATTTGAAGTAAAACGGTCCCCGGTGCGCCATGCGTAACGCGTGCGTAACCGCTCAATCCGCCCCCAGCAACTCGGACAGGTTCAGCGCCCACTTCTCGCGCTCCGAGGTGAACACCGTCCGGTACTGGGTCAGGGTGAAGGCCGGGCTGGCGTGGCCCAGCTGCTTGCTCACCGCCTCCACCGGCACGCCGCCGCGCAGGGCCAGCGTAAGTGTGTGGCAGGCCGTGGCCCGGCAGCTCGCGCACCCTGGCCGCCGCGCAGCTGCGCGTCATGTCCCGCTTCAGGTTGCCTGGCAGCAGAGCGTTGCCGAACGAATTCACGAACACCCGCCCGCTGTCGCCTCAGGGCCGCCTGCGCTGGTAGTCCCGGCGGTGCCCGCGCACCGCGCCGTTCAGCGCCGCCTTGTGCAGGGCCTGCTGGGCCAGCACCCCGCGCAGCAGCGTCACCGTGTCAGGGGAGAGGTAGACCGTCCGGCGGGACTTGCTGGTCTTGGGTGAGGTGAGGATCACGCCGTGCAGGCCCTCGGCCACGATCTCGCGCACGTGGGCCTGGGCCGCGTCCGGATACGTCCTGCCAGCGCAGCCCCACCGCCTCACCGCGGCGCATTCCCGTCGAGAGCGCGAACAGCAGCGGCGCCTCCCGGTGGTCTGCCGCCGCTGCCCCGGCGAACGCGGCGGCTTCCTCGGCGGTGAAGCTAGGCAGCGCGCCCTGTTCCTTGCCCCGGGCTGGCGTCGGCTTGACCACCTCGGTCACGTTGCGGGTGACCAGTTCCAGGCGCTGGGCATCCCTCAGGGCAGAGATCAGGAACTGACGCACCTGGCGCTGAGAGGACGCGCCCAGACCCGCCCGGTTCAGGCCGTTGAACAGGCGGCGCAGGTGGGCGGGGGAGAGCTTCTGCAGCCGCTCCTTGTCGAGGACCGGCAGGATGTGGCGCTCCAGATGATCGAACTGGATCTCATGTGCCCACACCGCCCGCCTGGCCGCCCAGTACGCACGCGCCGGGGTGCAGGGCACCCTGTACCACCTGGGCTGGAAGAACGTCCAGATCGAGCACGAGAGCTGGCGCATGGCCCGCGCCCTGGGGGAGAGCGTCGCGGATATGCTGGCCGACTGCATCAACGTGGCGATGGTGGACCTCAAGGGCCGCGGTAAGACCCAGACCGAGGGGCTGCTGGCCAGGGACGCCATCGACGCCGGGCATTCCGCGCTGGTGGTGAGCTGGGCCGAGTGGGTGGACGAGGTCCAAAGCGATTACACCCGCCGCGCCCGCACCCAGGCCGAGCACGTCGCCACGCTGGCCGGGCCGGACCTGCTGGTGCTGGACGACGTGGGCGCAGGCGGCAGCAAGGAGGGCGAGATCGAGCGCAAGCTGTTCACCCGCGTGATCGGCGCGCGCTACAACGCCCGCAAGCCCACGGTGATCACCGCCAACCTCAGCAAGAAAGAGCTGGAGGCCGCGATGGGGGACCGCGCCTTTGACCGCATCCAGCACGCCTGTGAGTGGGTGGTGTTCGACGGGCCGCAGTACCGCGCCGAGGTGGAGAGTGCGCGGGTGCAGGGCACGCTGGCGCGCATCCGGCAAGCGGCGGGGCGGCGGTGACGCTAATTCGACAGGCCCACCACGGTGTGTGCCCCCGCGCCGGACGTCTCGTCCCAGCGCAGCGGCCACGCGTAGTACCAGACCCCCTCTATCCGCACGCCCAGCGGCTTGCGGTACGGTGGACGAAAGGTGACGTCCGGAAGTTCGAGCATCCAGCGGGTGTCCAGGGCAGCCAGGCCCCGAAGCTGCACGTCGCGCCCCTGCTCGCGGACCACGCCCTCAACTTCGTCTGGCGTCAGGTCAGAGACGTCGAACGGCACGGTCATCCCCTCGGGCTGGAGAAGCGCCGTGTGGCCGTCATACGCCACCGCGCTCAGGCAGGGAATCTCAAGGATGCCTGTCCGCGGGAACGTCTTCGAGGTGATGGGATACATCGGTGGCGTCATGCGGCTGAGGCTACGCCCGAGAGGGCCGAGGGTGCGAAAGGCCGGGCGAGGCGGCGGACCCATGCCTGACCTCAGCGAAGCCCAGACCGAGGCCCAGATCAGCGACGTCCTGACCCGCCACGGCCGGTACCCGGTCAAAACCGACGCCGCCCTGGTGATTCTTGGCTGGGGCCGCGTTTCACGCTCCCACATTCCGCAGGGCTTCCCAGACATGACCTATCTGCTGGCCCTGCCCGGCACCCCGCTGGGTCTGGCCGCGCTGGTGGAGAAGCACGCCGAACTGCACGACCAGTACGGCCTCCACGCCCACGTCCTGCGCGAGCCGCCCCCGGCGCTGGCGCTGGTGACCGAGGCGCGGCGCGTGGTGGGCCTGCTGCGAGACCGTCAGCGGGGAGGGCAGGCGTGACGTCAGAGCAGCCGAAACAGACCGCGCCCCACGCGTTCCAGGTCCTGGTATTTCCCCGCCCCTGGGCCGACGGCGTTGCTGCACATCTCGGTGGCGACGTGGCGGCGGATGGTGGTGTCCAGGTGGCGGGTGCCGCGTTCGCGCATGGCAGCGACGATCTCCTGGGTCGTAAAGGTTCCTTCCGTGCGCTCACGACACAACTTGCGGGCGACAGCGAGAATTTCGTCACGGCAAGTCATGCGTCCATTGTGCATGGGTTGCAGGAACCCCGTCGACTGTGCCCTGCTCCCAAGCCCCTGCCGCCCCGTTTGCGCGCCTGGCCCCGTCACCCATTGCCGAGCCGTCAGGCCCTGGACGGTGCGACGTGGCTGGGGTGAAGTGGGGCCTACCTGTACAGGCCCAAGACGACATAACGCCCGGCCACGACGGTGGGCACCGTGTTGATCGGGGAAATGTAGTACCAGATGTCCTCAATCTCAGTCCCAAGCGTCTTCTGACTCATGGTGGTGGCCTCCATCACCCCGATCAGCCAGTCCACGTCGACAGCAATCAATCCCTGAATGGTCCACATCTCCACTCGCTCGCTGCGGGCCCGATCGAAGTCTCTTTCAGACAGGGTGGCAAAGTCGAAAGGCACGGTCCGGCCCTCAGACTGAAGCAGGGCCGTCTTGCCGTTGAACGACTGTGCGGCGTAGCAGGGCACGTCAATGACCCCAGCTCTGGGAATGGTCGTGCTGGAAATGGGAGACATCACGGGGGTCACATCGCGAGAGTACCGTCGCGCCCTTCCAGGGGGACCCGAGCATGAACCAACCCTCAGTCTTGCCTGGGTGCCGGATGAAGGGACCATGACTCGCCCGGACACCACCGCTTTCCTGGCCCGCTTTCCCGGCAGGCAGACCTTCCTAAGCTCCGCAAACCGCAGGAGGCCAGTTCTGGGGCTGACGGCCGACGAGGAAC
Source organism: Deinococcus radiopugnans ATCC 19172 (assembly GCF_006335125.1). Taxonomy (NCBI): domain Bacteria; kingdom Thermotogati; phylum Deinococcota; class Deinococci; order Deinococcales; family Deinococcaceae; genus Deinococcus; species Deinococcus radiopugnans. The sequence continues at coordinate 52,215 of NZ_VDMO01000010.1, read as the reverse complement.
TCACCGAAGTCAGTCAGGGGGGCGCTGTCTCAGAGGTCTATCCCCGGACCCTCCTTTACCTGATCAGCAACGCCCTGGAAGGCCGTCCACACACGCCGCTCCTGGGCATGCAGCGGTCCCCTTCCCTGCTGCGCTGGTGCCTGAGGGCAGCGTCATCGCCTGGACGTCCGATGCAGCGTTGCAGCTCGATCACAAAACGCACGGATTCTTCGTCCACAACCTGACGGTTCGTCACTGGATTGACCAGCAGCTTTGCGCCCAGGGATGAACTTCCCGGTCAGGCTTAATCAGAGTCGCTTCGGGATCGGCGCGCTTCACAGCAGCGGGAGGCAGAGTTGATGCGGAACGCCCGCAGCAGGACGCGGCGCGCCGTCCTGGGCAGGGCGTGCCCACGGGGGACAAGACCTCAACGCACGTCAGCGTGAGATGCTCAATAGCCTGCTCGACGGCTTCGACAGCCAGCTGCGCTCCAGCAAATATGTGGCGTTCATCCACTGCCCTCAGCCCATAGCGGTGCGCGATCTGGGCGACCTCATGGCGAAGAAGCTGCCGCGGATCATGGAGGGCCCGGCCGGGCGCGGAAGCGCATATGAACTTATTCAGCCTACAGATTGGGCGTGACCGAACAGCGGCTCAATCCAGGCTGTCCACCTCCGGCGAGGAATTCGGAAGAGCCCATCTACTCGGCCGCGTCAGCAGCACTGACCCCTTGCGCTATGCTTTGAATAAGCGCGTGCTGGACGTGAAGGCCCTATCTCAGGACTGTTTGTTCACTATGGCGGACGGCGCCGCGCTGGAAGCGTCTGGCCCGACGTGTTCGCCGAGCTTCAGGACCAAGTGGCCGACGTCCAGCCGTTCACCGCTTGCCGTCTGAGAACCATTCGCTTAGCACAGGCATAACGAGGGCGATTTTGGGCAGGCTGCTGGACTCTGGATACCACGTCATATCGCCGGGTCTGTCCAGCACCCGGCTTTCGTTTTCCGCGCTCCTCAGCGGGACGTCCTGAAAAACGCCCCGATCTGCCGGCCCACGTCCGCATTCACGTACTGACGGTTCAGGTGCGGCCCCATGACCCCGATCACCCTGGTCTGATACGGACTCCGATTGAAAGGTGTTGAAAACACCTAGAAATCCGAGCGAAGCGAGCAGGAGAAAAACGGGTTCCGGACGTGGAGTGTGGAAATCGGAGCTGTCCCGATTTCTACACGAAACAAACGGAATCCGTATGAGCCCCCACCTTGCGGGCCAGCATCACCAGCAGCAGGCCGTTCTGGCTGCCACGGACCGCCGTATCCTGCGGACTGCTCACCACCAGCAGCGGCGTTCGCCGGCCGGCGAAGCCACTGAAATCGTTGACTGGATCATGCCCCTGCGTGGACGCCCCGGCGAAGGCCGCCGCGACACTTCGGCCCCGGCTCCTGGACGTCCGCACTGCATTGTTCAGGTTGACCCGGCCCGCCACCAATGCCACCGCATGGATGGGAAAACCCAGCGTGCGCCGGTAGGCCGTCAGCGTCGCGGGCAGCCCACCCATCGAGATGCCCAGCGTGTAGACCCGCCCATCGTGCCGGAAATGGGGCAGAGCGGCGCGGTAGGCCCGGCGCAGCGTGTTGAGCGCCCGTGGACTGCCCCAGGTTTCGCGCCCGCCGTCACTGCTCAGCAGCAGCACGAAGCCCTGAACATCGAGGGCGTCCAGCATCGCGTCGAAGGGCGCGTGGGTGCTGCCGTCGCTGGCCTGTCCGCCGCGCCCGTGCGAGACGATCACCAGGGGGCAGGTGCGCTGCCAGCACACGGGCGGCACCACCAACTCAGAGTCTCCCTCTGGATCGGGCAAGATAAGGGACCGCCGTCCATCCGGATCCAACGTCCAGCCTGCGCTGCTCTGTGTCTGTCCAGCCTGTGCCTGTCCAGCCTGTCCCTGCACGCTGCCCAGTGCCCCGAGGGCAACGAGCGTCAGGGCCACCGTCCTTAATCCATTACGCATCGGTCTTGACCTCCTGATGATCCAATCGCAGCGCTCGCAAAGAGACGCCCAGCACGCTGTAGGCTCCCAGCACGCAAGCCAGGCCGGTCAGCCAGCCTGCCAGCACGTCGGTGGGGTAATGGACGCCCAGCACGATGCGCCCGTAACCCATGAAAAAGGCGTACAGGACGGCCACGATCAGCACCGGCCAGCGCCAGCGGCTGCGCCAGGCCAGCAGCGCCACGAAGGTGGCCAGCGCCGCCGCCACAGTGGAATGGCCGCTGGGAAACGACGCCCCGTTTTCCACCACCAGCCGAGGCCACAGGGCCGGGCGAGCGCGGTTGAAGAGCAGCTTCATGGCGAAGGCCACGGTCACGGCGCTGCCCAGGCCCAGCAGGGCGAAGACGGCCTGCTGGCGGCGGTGGGTGAACCACAGTCCCAGCACGATCAGAATGAAGACGCCGCCCATCAGTTCCGGGCCGCCAAAGGTGTGCAAGACGAGGCTCAGGCGGGTCAGCATGGGCGTGGCGTGGGCATGCACCCACAGCAGGGTGGGCACCTCGAAAGCGAAGCGCTGACGCTCCAGCACGTCCTCGGCAATCACGCCGATGATGATCAGCGGCAGCAGAATGCCCAGCAGAAAACGGATGATGAGCGCTGGGCGCAGGCGGGACAGGGAAGTGTACAGACGCATGAAGCGCAGCATGAAGGGAGAAGGTAAAGCGGCGGTATACCCCATGGGCCACGCCGCACACAGTAAAAACCACCCTTGCGAGTGGTTTCTGGAGGTTGGGGCGGCAGTCAGTTCAGATCAATCGTCGTTCCCGCTGTCGTGGTCGTGGTCATCCGCGTCCCTCGCACCCTGGGACAGCACCTTGCCGTTGCCCGCGTCAATGATGACTTCCTGGCTGCCGATCTCTACCTCGTAGACCAGGACGCCGTCCTCCTCGCCGAGCTCGATGCTGGTGACGGTGCCGGGAACGGCGGCCAGCGCGGCGGCCTTGGCCTGATCCAGCGTGATCCTGGCCAGCTTGACGTACAGGGCCGATTCCTGGGCGTCGGTCATTTCCACGCCCTTCTGCTGAGCGGGCAGCAAAATACTGCCCCTGATCATGGGTGCCTGGGCCGTGTTCCTGATCTGCGTCTGGGCCAGCGGCTGGGTCAGGGCCGGGGCCGCCTTGGGGGCGGTCTGGGCCAGCGCGAGTCCGGCCAGGGGTAGAGCGGCAATGGCGGCGGTGATGGTGACGAGTATGGTCTTGGTGTGCTTGTTCATGGTGGGGCTCCTTTGGGGTGATGCTGGGCGGTGAAGGTGGATTCCGTTCACCTGCCATCAGGCTGCCCGACAAAGGTAAAGAACGCGTATAGCACGGTATCGTTTCGGTCTGGCGGCAGATCAGGGCGCTTCCAGGCGCTCTGCTTGGAGGTTGCCTGTGCTGGTCCATGTACGGGTATACCGGAGCTTTACCCTGGGGTCATGAAGCCGCTGCTTCTCTTCGCTGCTGTGCTGGTCTCGCTGGCCCTGGGCCAGAGCGCGTCCGTGACCCATGCACGCCCTGCCAAGAGCCAGCGTACTGGACAGGTGCAGCCGCTGGCCCCCGGTACGCGGGCCGTGCCGACGATCCCCACGCTGAAACTCACGCCCGCCATCCCGCAGGTCAGGGCGGTGGAGGTGATGGGCAACGGCTTTATCCGCGTCGCGCACGCCCTGGTGCTGGTCACGGACGCCGAGGCCGGCGGGATCCCTGACGGCGCTGGCCCAGGCGGTGACGGCCGCGAGCTACCGCGCCGATCCCGGACTGGCCGAGGTGGATGTCAGCGTGTACCGGGCGGGCGATTACGGCGGCTTCGGGGGGCCGCTGCCGCTGCTGACGCTCTCGGTGCCGCGCAGCCGTCAGGCCACGTACGCGGCAGCCCTGAAAGCGGGCAGCTACGAACGGGTCTGGGTGGGGGACAGGGCCGCCGCGCCCGCCCCGAAACTGACGCCGCTTCAGGACCTTGAACGTCTGCCCATCTTCGCGGGCACCCGCGCCGCACTGCTGGCCGAGAAGCTGGAGCAGCAAAAGGGCCTGCAGACGGGGGGAATACGCGGCGGCAAGCTGTACCGGGGTTCGCCCCTGAGGCGCCAGGTGGCCCTGACCTTCGACGACGTGCCGCATCCCATGTACTTTCCGCTGCTGCTGGACGTGCTGGGCCGGGAGAAGGCGCACGCCACGTTCTTCATCATCGGACGCAATGCCCAGGCGTACCCGTACTTCATCCTCGATCTGATCCGGGGCGGCCACGAGGTGGCCAACCACACCTTTCACCACGTCCGGCTGCCGGGCCTGAGCGACGCGCAGATCACGGCGGAGTTGCAAAGCACCAATGCGCTGATCAGCGGGATCAACGGCCAGCCGGTGCGGTATTTCCGCCCGCCGGGGGGGCGCTACAGCGCGCGGGTGACCCGGATCGCCGAGGGATTGGGTCTGACCACCGTGTTCTGGACGGATGACCCTGGCGATTTCCAGAACCCAGGTGTGGAGACGGTGGAGGCCCGCTTTGCCCGCCACCTGCATCCCGGCGGGATCATCCTGCTGCACGACAACGCGCCCGACGGTCTGGCCGCCCTCCCCGATCTGCTCAACGTGGCGAGGCAACAGGGGTACGTGGTGGACACCGTGGGAGACCTGACCCGGTGAACCTGTCGAGCTGGATTACGAACGTCGACCCGGCGGTGCTGAACTATTCCACCTTCGGCCTGATGGCCCTGGAGGGCGCGGGCATTCCGGGCGTTCCGGGCGTGCTGCCGATGCTGGCACAGGCGTCGGCCATCGACGCGGGCCACACCACCCTGACGGCCGCGATTGCCTGGGGCGTGCTGGGCAACTGGCTGGGCAGCCTGCTGGGCTACGCTGCCGCCCGCTGGGGCGGACAACATCTGCCGCAGTCCTGGCGCGAGAATCTCAGGATGGAACGCGCCGGGGCGCTGCTGGGCCACTACGGTGCGCCGCTGGTGATCGTCAGCCGCACCATCGGCAGCCTGCGAACGCCCTTGACCGTGCTGTGCGGGCTGAGCCGCTTTCCGCTGCCTGCCTACGTGCTGCTCAGCCTGCTGGGCGCGCTGCTGCATGTGGGCGTGTGGCAGACGGCGCTGTGGAGGTTCGGCCCGGTGATCGTGCCGCAGGTGGCGCGCTGGGGAACGCAGATCGGTCTGGGCGCGGCGGCGCTGCTGCTGATCGTGTGGTTGTGGCGCACCTATGGCGGCGGCAGGGTGAGGCTGTGATACGGATTCCGTTTGTTTCGTGTAGGAACCGGGAGAGCGCCGGTTTCTACACTCCACGTCCGGAGGGACGTCTTTCTCTTTCTCGCTCTGCTTCGCAGCTTTGCAAGTCTGCTCGGATTTCCAGGTGTTTCCAACACCTTTCAATCGGAGTCCGTATGACAGCTCCAAAAAAGACGATGCCTCAACGCACTGCATCCGAAGCGACGACAGGGCCAGAAGGTGATTTTGAGGTGCTCCACAGACTGTTGCCACCACTCACCCGGCCATCACTGCCGGGGCGCACCATCGCCGCATGAGCAGCTTTTCCGTCAGCCGGAGTCCGGCCGAGGCTCAGACGGACTCCGGCGCGCTGCAAAAGGTCAGGGTGGCCCGCCTGACGGCGCTGGACGCCTGGCGCGGCCTGACCGTGCTGCTGATGCTCCTGGTCAACAACGTGGCGCTGGGCGGACGCACGCCGTCCCAGCTTGTCCACGCGCCCTTCGGCGGGCTGACGCTGACCGATCTGGTCTTTCCGTGGTTCCTGCTGTGTGCCGGGGCCGCGCTGCCGTTCTCGCTGGCGGCCATGACCCGCAGCGGCGTCACCGGTTGGCTCCGGGTGCGCCGCTTGCTGACGCGCGCCGCGCTGCTGTACCTGGCAGGCGCGTTCCTGACCAGCGTGACCCTCCACGCCCCCACCCTGGGGCTGGGCGTGCTGCAACTGATCGCGCTGGCAACGCTGTGCGCCGCCCTGCTGGGCGATTTACGGGGGCGCTGGCAGGCGGGCGTCGCCGCCGCCCTGCTACTGGGCTACGCCGCCTTCCTGACCCTGACCGCGCATCCGTGGGGACTGGGCATCGTGTCCGAGACGCACAACCCGGTGCAGATGGTGAACGACATGGTGCTGTCTCCCATCGGTCTGCGCGGGCTGATCTCGGTGATTCCCACCACTGCGTTGGTCTTGCTGGGCGCGCTGGCGGCCCGGCCCCTGCAACAGCGGGACGCCCGCGCGCCGCTTAAATTGCTGGGGTTGGGCCTTGCGCTCAGTGTTGTGGGCTTCGGCTGGGCCGCCAGCAGGCATCTGCCTTTCAGCAAAGCGCTGTGGACGCCCCCGTACATCCTGTACAGCGCGGGGCTGGGCATTCTGGGGATGCTGGCCTTCTGGCTGATCGCCGATTCGGGGCGTGTGCGCTTTGGGTGCAGGCTCCTGGCCCCGCTGACCATTCCAGGCCGCAACGCGCTGGCCGGATACATGCTGCCCCTCCTGATCAAGTTCTGGATCCTGCTGCAGTGGCAGGTGAACTGGACGGGCCGGAGCCAGAGCATGCTCGCCTCGCTGCTGGAGCTGAGCCGCACCCACCTGGGCGGCTTCGCGGGTGGGCTGGTCTATACGCTGGGCTACGTGCTGGCGGTGTGGCTGGGCCTGGCCTGGCTGGCCCGGCGGGGGCTGATCTGGAAGCTGTGAAGACTGGGCGCCGCGGCTCGCCTCACCTGTTCGCCTCAACGCAACACCACGTCTGGAGAACCGAATGCGAATGCAACACACCCTTTGCCTGACCCTGGCCCTGCTGGGAAGCACCCTTGCGGCGCCTGCCCAGGCTGACCTCAGCTACGGCGGCAAGAACTTCAAGACCCTGGCGGCAGAGTCCTACACATTGGCCAGGCTCCACGGCCAGTTCACCGACTGGCTGGACGCGGCATACCTGAAAGCGGGCCTGCCGCTGGGGGCTGGAGCGGCGAAAGGCCAGACGCTGGGGGCCGCGCTGGACGCGCGCAAGGCCGACCTCAGGGCCGCGAAGGGGGAGACAAAAGATGTCCTGGCCCGTGAAACTGCTGTCTGGGCGCACACCTTCATCAAAAAAGCCATGCCGAAATTCAGCCTGGAACGCGGCTTCGAGTTCGCCAGCATCGCCCAGACGGGCGAGCGCCAGTGCCTGCTGCAAAGCACCCTCATCGCTGCACTGCTGCAGCGTGCCGGGCTCAGCGCCGGACTGGTGATGGTCTGGAACAGCCAGAGCGGCCAGGAGAGCAACCTGGGCCACGTCACCAGCGTGCTGCGGCTGCCGGGTGGCGCGGGCGATCTGGAAGTGGATGCCAGCGAACCCACGCCCACCGCGAAGCACAGCGGCGTGCTGGCCTGGGCAGAGGGCGGCTCCCGCTTCCTGAAGGCGAGTTTTGGCCCTGGCGACGTGATCACGGCCTACGCCCGCGCGGACGGCAGGGGAACGGTCAACCCCGCGGACCTCACCTTCCTGAGCCTGGGGTACGTGCGTTCCCAGTTCGCCTACTACCGGAGCGAGCGGGCCACCGGCGGCCTGCTGGGCACCGGCACGGGCAGGGCCACCGCCGAGGGCCTGAAGCGGAGCGAGCAGTGGCTCAAGGCGGCGCTGGCCGAGGAGCCGAACAACGCGCTGGCCGCTGGCGGGCTGGGCAACGTCTGGCGCAAGGAGGGCCGCAACGCGGAGGCGCGGGCGCAGGACCTGAAGGCCGCCAAGATCTACGCTGCGCAGGGCCACACGCCCGCCGGGATGCTGGCCAATCTGAACTGGGCCAGGAACCGGGCGGGGCGCTAGAACAGCCGGTGGAAGCTGGTGAGGTTCTGCTGAGCGCACGTGGCCTGAGCCGCGCCGTCGGCTCCCGGCGGCTGTGGCAGGACGTGGAGTTGGCGGTCGGCGTGGGCGAACGGCTGGGGATTTCCGGGCCGTCCGGCGTGGGCAAAAGCCTGCTGCTGCGGGCGCTGGCGGGCCTGGACGCGCTGCAAAGCGGGGAGGTGTGGTTGCGCGGCAAGTCCCAGTCAAGCTGGCCCATGCCCCAGTTCCGCGCGGAGGTGATGTCCCTGCTTCAACGCCCCGCACCCGCGTCTGGCACGGTAGGGGCACATCTGGCCGAACCATTCGGATTCAAAGTCCACGCTGGGAAACGCCACCAACCAGAGGAAGCCGCGCGCCTGCTGAACCAGCTGGGCCGCCCGCCCACCTTTCTGGATCAGGACGCCGCGCATCTGTCGGGCGGTGAGGCGCAATTGGTGGCGCTGGTGCGCGCGCTGCTCCTCTCGCCCACGGTACTGCTGCTGGACGAGGCCACGTCGGCGTTGGACGCGGATACGGCGGAACGCGCAGAGAGCGTGTTACGCGCCTGGCTGGCCGATGGCCCGGCGCGGGCGCTGATCTTCGTCAGCCATGACCGCGCGCAGCAGGCCCGCTTCGCCACGCGCGTTCACTCTCTTTCGGGTGTAGGCGCATGAGCGTGCCCATCTCCCTCTTTCAAGTCGTGCTGGCGGCGGCGCTGATGCTTCTCAGCGCCCTGCTGTCGTGGCGGCTGCGACTGGGCCTGGGCCGCGACATTCTGACTGCCGGCACGCGCATGACCGTGCAACTCCTGCTGGTGGGCCTGATTCTGGGCTGGGTCTTCGCCCTGCGTTCCCCCTGGCCGATTCTGGGCATCGGGCTGGTGATGACCGTGCTGGCCGCGCAGGCGGCGGTGGGCCGCACGCGGGGGCGCTATCCGGGCATCTTTCTGGACGCTTTCGCCGCCATCTTCGGCAGCTCCTTCGTCTTAACTGGACTGACGCTGGGCGCCGTCCTCCAGATCAGGCCGTGGTTCGAGGCGCAGTACGCGGTGCCGATCCTGGGCATGGTGCTGGGCAACACCTTGACTGGGGTCTCGCTGGCCCTCGACCGCTTTACCTCTGATCTGGGCCACAACCGCAGCGCCATCGAGGAACGGCTGGCCCTGGGGGCAACGCGCTGGGAGGCGGCGCGCGGTACCGTGCGGGCGGCCGTGCGCACGGGGATGCTGCCCACCTTGAACAGCATGGCGGTCATGGGCATCGTCAGTCTGCCGGGCATGATGACCGGGCAGATTCTGGCAGGAGCCTCGCCGGCGGTGGCGGTGCGGTACCAGATCGTGATCATGTTCGTGCTGGCCGCAAGTTCGGCGCTGGGGAGTCTGGGCGCCGTCCTGCTGGCCTACCGCGCCTTGTTGGATTCGAGAGACCGGCTGCGGGGCGAGCGGCTGAAAGCGCCGCGTTGAGTTCAGTGGACCTGGCCCTGACCCAGCGGTGACGCGGCCCTGAGCGCGGCCGTCACGTCGAGCACACCTGCGCCGCATCCTGCCCGGTGCCGTGGATCACAGCTTCCAACCGCAAAGGGGCGGGCGCTGCGCTGCAAAATGGCCTTGACCTGGGCCGGGGTCAATGCCGGATGCTGGGCCAGCAGCAGACTGGCGGCCCCGGCCACCAGCGGCGCGGCGTAACTGCTGCCGCGCCGCTCAGCCCAGCGCGGCCCCCACCATACGTCGACCCCCTCGGCTTGCGTGCCGCCGGGGGCCGAAAGAGTCACGGCGCTGCCCCAGTCGGAATATGGCGCGCGGCGGTCTTGCGTGTCCGTGGCCCCCACGGTGATCACGCCCCGGCAGCCGGCCGGCGTGTTGCGCCACGCCGGGGCGTTGGTGTTGCCCGCCGCCGCGACGATCACGCTGCCGTGCGCCAGAATTTCGCTGACGGCGCGTTGCATGGCGGGGGCGCAGCCGGTGTGAGGCACGGTCTTCAGGACGAACGAGGCGTTGATGACCCGTGCCGGAAAATGGTTGAGGGGCGCGCCGGCCACCTCCAGGCCCGCCGCCCAGCGCAGCGCGTCGATGGCCTTTTTCAGCGTGGTGCGCCCCTGTGTGTCGCTGAGCCGCACGTCCAGAATGCGCGCCCCCGGATCGACACTGTGAACCATGCCCGCCACTGCCGTTCCGTGGGGATGGATCCGGTGGGGAGGGCGGGCAGACCCGGCAGCGAAATCGTAGCCACTCTGGCGGCGGCCATCCAGGGCGGCCTGGGGCAGAATGCCCGTATCCACGACGGCCACGGTGACCGGGTGGGCGGCGGCCAGGCGCAGTCCGGCGGAGGCGTCGATTCGGCGGTTGACCCAGTTCGACTCTGTTTTGCTGACGTTCCAGGCTCCGGCCCCGGCCAGCACAGTCAATCCAATCACCCACGCGCTCAGTCTGTTCATGGGGCCAGCCTGCGCCCCGGAAGTTGAGGGAAGGTATAGCGGCGGGTCAGGAACCGTGTGGAGCGTTATGGCCCCTGGCTGCCAGAAGGCAGCGCGCCGCCCTCCGGCAACGGCTCCGCGCTCAGCAGTTCGTTGCGCCGCACGAACGCGCGCATAAAGCGCCCCATGATGCGGGTCTGGGTGGCGTAGGCGTCGGTGGCCTGCTGCTTGCGTTTCAGTTCCGGTGCGCTCAGGTCAACGCGCTGCCACGGCAGCCGGGCGGCCAGCGGGGGCAGGGTCAGCGGCAATTCCGGGTGCAGGCCCTTGGGGACCGGCCATTCCAGCCCGTCGTGAACCCCCCAAGCGCAGCCGTCCGGCCTGCCCCCGCGCGCTCATCAGCCGCAGGGCGATGTGCGACAGCGTGCGGTGATCGGGGTGGAAGTCCTGTGGAGCTGGGGCCAGCACCAGATCGGGCTTCACGCGGTCCAGCACCCGGCCCAGGTCCGCTTCCAGCGCCTGCCCGGTGAACGGCGCGCCCGGCGTCTGAGCGCCCCGCACGTAGACGGCCGAGGCTCCGGTGGTCCGCGCGGTGTACGTCTCCGTGTAATTCGTGGTGAACAGCGCGCTCAGGCCGCCGTCCGGGTAGCCCAGCATGACCGTGTGGCTGGCGGGAATGCCCAGGGCCGCCGCTGCCTTGAGCGCTTCCTGCGCGCGGGTCTGGCCCATGGCGCGCATCTGGGGGTCCCCCGGATCGAGGGTGCGCTCGGCCAGCGAAGCCGCGAACTCGAACCCGTCGCCCGCCGTGACCCAGACCACCGAGACCTGCGCGCCCGCCACGATGGCCCCAGCGATCATGCCGCCGCAACACAGCGTCTCGTCGTCCGGGTGGGGGGAGAGGATCAGGATGCGCTGGCCGCGCGTGAAGACTGGGGCAGGAGGCAGGGCCGCGATCCGGTCCGCGCTGTTGTTGAACAGCCGTCCGATCTGGGGCAGGTTGATCCAGGCGGCCAGGGCCAGCACCACCACGGTGAGTAGAGCAACCAGCCCGTGCCACGCGGAACGGGGACGCTTTAAGAGCCTCACTTGAGAACGCTCACGGCGCGGCTGGCGACCAGCACCACGGTCAGAATCGAGGTGGATGGCTGCACCAGCATCAGCGCCTTGGCCCGCCACGACAGCGGCATGGTGTCGGTGGGGCTGAACGCGGCGGCGTTGGTAAAGGCCACGAACAAATAATCCAGGGACTCGGGCCGCCAGCCGGGCGCGGCGTGGGCCGGATTGGCGGCCTGGGGAAACAGGAAATCGGCGGGCTTGCCATCCTGGCCCCGGCGCAGGGGCCCGCCCTGGTCCATCTCCCAGGACCACAGGCTGAACACGAACACGTTGGTCATCCAGATGTTCAGCGTTTCAGCCAGCAGGGTCGCGCCGGACGCGCTGCTGCCGCGCAGCAGGCTGACGATCAGCAGGGTCAGGGATGACAGGTTGGTCAGGTGGAGCAGGGCGATCAGGCTCACGGTCAGGCCCCGGCGGCCCTGGGACCAGTCCATCTGCTGGTGACCGGCACGCAGCAGGCGGCGGCGTTCCTGGCTGCCCACCACCGACAGCGGCATCAGCAGGCCCAGTTCCAGCGCGGGCAGCAGCCAGCGCGGTCCCAGGGTCAGATACTCGCTGAGCAGCAGGTTCAGCCCGATGATGGCCAGGATGACGAGTCGGGCCGGCCACAGCGATTCGGGCGCGGCATGGACCGGTGCCGGGCTGACCGTGGTCATGAACCCGTGCGCCTGGGCAGGGTCAGGTGGGGCGCGTGGCCCAGCGGGTCCGCAGGAGGGGATGAGGCCTCGGCGCCGCCTGCCGGAAACACCAACCTCACGCTGAATGAGGCCTCGTCCCAGAGCGGGACCAGTTGGGCCTCCCAGCGCCGGGCCAGGGCCGAGACCAGCGCCAGCCCCAGGCCGCTGCCGCTGACCCCTTGCACGCCCGCGCCGCGCTCGAAGGGTTGCAGCAGCCGGGACCACTGTGCCGGATCGGGGCCAGGGCCACCGCTGACCACCTGAAGTTCATGGGCAGCGACTTTGACCAGCACCTCGTCATCTGCGCCGTATTTCAGGGCATTTTCCAGCAGGTTGCGGATGGCCCGCTCGACCCCCTCGCCCTCAGCCTGCACCCAGCTCGGCTCCAGGTTCAGCCGGATGTGCTGACCGGCGGCCCGCGCCAGGTCCTCGCAGCCCTCGGCCACCTGTGCGGCGATTGCGGCCAGCTCCACCCGTTCCAGTTGTGCGGGCGCGTCGGTGCGGGCCAGGGCCAGCAGTCCCTCGGTCAGGGCGGTCAGCGCCTCCACCCGGCCGACCATGCCGGTCAACGCCTTCTGATACTCGGCGGCTTCGCGTGGACGTTCCAGCGCCAGGTCCAGACGGCCCCGCAGGACGGTCAGCGGGGTTCGCAGTTCGTGGGCCGCCGTGCGCGCAAAATCCTTCTCGCGCTCGATGGTGCCGGCCAGACCGTCGAGCATGAGATTCACGGTGCGGGTCAGCCGGGCCATTTCGTCGGTGCCGGGAGACTGCGGGACGCGCTCGGCGTAGTCGCCCCGCGTGGCAATGCTCTCGGCGGTGCGGGCCACAGCGTCGACGGGCTTGAGGGCGCGGTGGGCCAGCCAGTATCCGGCCCCGCAGGCCACGGCGATCATGAAGGCGCTGCCCACCAGCAGCAACCGGGCCAGCGTTTCCAGAAAGCCGGAGAGCGCGTCGGTGGGCCGCGACACCCGCAGGTACAGATCATCCACCCGCAGGGTCAGCACGCGGCGGCCGTCCTGGGTGACAAAGCCAGAGGTAACCGGATGGGGCTGGCTCGCCGCCTCTTCAACGTCGCCGGCCCGCGCCAGAATGCGTCCGCTGGAAGACAGGAGTTCGATCCTCAGGTCACCGCTGGGCTTCAACTCGGAGGTGAAGTCCGCCGGCTCCGGCGCCGTGCCGTCACCCTCCTCGTCCTCGTGTGGATCAATGCTGGCCTGCGCCACGCTGGCGGTCTCGCGCAGGGTGGCGTCCAGCGAGGCGGTGAGCGCCCGCTCGGCGGCGTAGTACACGCCCGCCCCGCCCAACAGCACGGTCACGGCGAACACCACGGCGTAGCCCAGCGTCAGCTTGAGGCGCAGGCTCAGGCGGCCCAGCACCTTCTGAATGGGCGTGGGCAGCGCGGGCCGGGTCAATCGCCACGTCCCAGTCGGTACCCCACGCCGCGCAACGTCTCGATCAGGCGATCTTCGGTCTTGCGGCGGATGGTGCTGACATAGACGTCGATCACTTTCGGCTCCACCCCCGTCTCACCGCTCCACAGCCGGTCAACGATGTCGTCGCGGCCAAAGGCGCGGGTGCTGTTCAGGGCCAGCAGTTCCAGCAGCCCAAACTCGCGGCGCGTCAGGTCGGCGCGCACGCCCGCACGGTACAGCTCCCGCCCGCCCAGGTCCATCACCCAGCCGCCAGGCAGGGGCAGGGTGTTCTGCGCGTTGCCGCCCGCCCGGCGCAGCAGCGCCCGCACGCGCGCCCGGAGTTCCTTGAAAGCAAAGGGCTTGAGCAGGTAATCATCGCCGCCCGCTTCCAGGCCCTCCACCCGGTCTTCCACCGTGCCGCGCGCCGTCAGGTACAGAATGGGGGTGGTCAGTCCACCTTCGCGGAGCGTTCGGCCCAGGACATAGCCTGCGTCGATGCCCTCGGGCAGCATGACGTCCAGGATCAGCAGGCCGTAGGGAAAGAGCCAGGCCAGCTCCGCACCCTGATCCGCGCTGGCGGCGTGATCACACTCGTAGCCTTCCTCGCCCAGACCATCGCGCAGCAGTTCGGCGATGTGGGGGTCATCCTCGACGATCAGTAAGCGCATGGGATTTCCTTTTGCGGTGTGGCGACTGATTTCTGAAGGGCGAGGTGCGGCATGCCACTGACTCTGTCGCATTCAGGTAAAGGGGCGGTATACCCGCCGGGATTCACCGCCCCTGCAGGACTGGATGTGACGAGAATCTCACTGCTGTTCAGGCGGATGGGAGATCTGGAACCGGTGTGGGCAGCTGGCTCACCGTTGCGATTGGCCGCCGTTGTGCCCTGGCGTGGGTGCTGGACATCGATCTGCGTGGAAGACATGGCCGGCGTCAGGGAAGACCGGGCGACCTTTGACAAGATGGATTGGTGCGGCGTCAGGATAGGGCGTCACGTGGGTCGAATGTTGCCGCAGCCCCGCCGCGCATGATCTACGCGTGTCCTCGCAGTTGCGGCCCGGCCGCCCCGGGCACACACTATTCACTGACATCGGACTGGCCACCGCGCGCGACAGGCTGGGCCTATCTCCCTGTGCCGGACCCCAGCCATGTCACGCCGCTCTGGCGTCCGCGGTGCGGTAAGGTCACACCACACCGACGCCGTTCCCCGCCTTCAAGGAGTGTTTCCCATGTCGCTTCCCGAGACCCTGCTGCTGCGTCAGCCGGCCCTCAGTGCCGAGCACCTCGCCTTCGTGTACGCCGGAGACCTCTGGCTCGCCGATCACCGTGGACAGAACGTCCGGCGCCTGACGGCCACACCCAGCTACAAGCAGACGCCGCACTTCTCGCCGGACGGGCAAGTTGTGGCCTTCAGCGGCAACGACGACGGCGCCGCGAGCGTCTACGCCGTGCCGGTCGAGGGCGGCACGCCCCGGCGCCTCACCTACCACCCGGGCGACGACCTCGTGCGCGGCTGGACGCCCACGGGTGAGGTTCTGTTCGCCTCCGCCCGCCATACCATCTCCGCGCGGGTTCGTCGCCTCTACACGCTGTCCCTGGAAGGCGGGCACCCGGCGGCCCTGCCCATGCCGATGGCCGAGCGCGGCGCCTTTTCCCAGGACGGCCGCCTCGCCTACACGCCGTTCGCCGAGCCGTTCTGGTCCTGGAAGAGGTACCGGGGCGGCATGACCGTGCCGATCCGGCTGCTCGACCTCGACACCCTTGACGAGACCGAGGTGCCGCACGAGAACGCGACCGATACCTTTCCCTGCTGGCTGGAGGGAAAGGTGTATTTCCTCTCGGACCGCCGCGGGGTCGTGAACGTCTGGCAGCACGAACCCGGAACCGGCGACGTCAGGCAGATGACCTTCCACGACGACTTCGACGTGCGTTCCCTCACGGCCGGCGCGGGCCGGCTTGCCTACGAGCAGGGGGGACGGGTCCATCTTCTGACGCCTGGTGAGGCGCCCGAGCCCCTGCAGATCACAGTGAGCGCCGATCTGCCCAACCTCCGGCCCCGCCGCGTGAAGGCCGCGCCGCACGTCACGTCGTTTGGCCTCTCGCCTACTGGGGCGCGGGCCGTCTTCGCCGCGCGCGGCGAGATCGTGACGGTGCCTGCCGGCAAGGGCGATCCCCGGACCCTCACGAACACGCCCGGCGTCTTTGCGCGGGACCCGGCCTGGTCACCACACGGACAAGCCGTCGCGTACCTGTCCGACGAGGGCGGCGAGTACCGGCTGGTGGTCGCCGATCAGAAGGGCGCCGTTCTCCGCACCTGCCCGCTGAGTGAGACGCCGACCTTCTTCTACAGCCCGCTGTGGTCGCCAGACGGCACCCGCATCGCCTTCACCGACAAGGCGCTGAACCTGTCCTACGTCGTGCTGGAGACGGGTGAGGTAAAGCAGGTGGACACCGACACCTACGACCACCCGCAGCGCAGCCTGGACCCGGCGTGGTCGCCGGACGGGCAGTGGCTCACCTACACCCGGCGCCTCCCGAACCACCTGCGGGCCGTGTTCGTGCACGACGTGCCCCGCGGCGAATCGCATCAGGTCAGCGACGGCATGAGCGACGCGGTCAGTGCCCGCTTCAGCCGCGACGGGCGCCTGCTGTACTTCGCGGCGAGCGTGAATTACGGCCTGAACACCGGCTGGCTCGACATGACCTCCTACGATCGGCCCGTCACGCGCAGCCTGTACGTGGCGGTCCTGCGCCGGGATGACCCCTCGCCCCTGGCGCCGCAGAGTGACGAGGAGCCCGAAACCCGCCCGCCTGAGGCCGACGCTCCTGCGGCGGCGCATTCGCCTGAGCCGGTGCGCATCGACCTCGACGGGCTGGGCCAGCGCATCGTCGCCCTGCCGGTGCCCCCCGGCGAGTACTCACGTCTGGAGCCTGCCGAGGACCGCCTGTTCTACCTGGAGCGCGACCCCACCGCCGAAGTCAACCCGGAGCAGGCCCCCGAGCGGCACGTGCTGCGCGTCTGGGACACCGGGAAGCGTGAGGCGCGCGAGTTCCTGCCGGGGGTCAGCGACTACCGGGTGAGCGCTGACGGGAAGAAGCTGCTGTACGCCAGTGGGCAGCCCGTGACCTACGCCGTCGTCGGTGTGGCCGACGCGCCGAAACCTGAGGACGGGCGCCTGGACCTGGACCGCGCCGAGGTGCGCGTCGAGCCGCGTGCCGAGTGGGCGCAGATCTTCGAGGAGGGCGTGCGGATCCACCGCGATTTCTTCTACGACCCTGCGATGCACGGTCTGGACTGGGCGGCGGTGGCCGAGCGCTACCGCGCCTTCCTGCCGCACGTCGGGCACCGCGAGGACCTGAACTTCCTGCTGGCCGAACTGTCGGGTGAACTGGTCGTCGGGCACGCCTACGTCGCGGGCGGGGACGTGCCGCGCGGGGAGGACGCGCGCGTCGGGCTGCTGGGGGCCGACTACGAGCTCGCGGACGGCCGCTACCGCTTCCGGCGCATCTTTAGCGGCCTCAACTGGAACCCGGACCTGCGCGCGCCCCTGACCGAGCCGGGCGTGAATGTCCGGGACGGCGAGTACCTGCTGGCGGTCAATGGCCGTCCGCTGCGCGCAGCCGACAACCTCTACGCCCTGTTCGAGCAGACGGCCGAGCGCGTCACCGAGCTGCGCGTAGGCCCCACGCCGGACGAGGCCGACGCGCGCACGGTCACCGTGCGTCCGGTGGCCGACGAGCGCCGCCTGCGGCTGCGGGCCTGGATCGAGGCCAACCGCCGCCGCGTGGACGAACTGTCCGGGGGGCGCGTCGCGTACGTCTACATGGCCGACACCGCCCGCGCCGGCTACGAGGCCTTCAACCGGTACTACTTCTCGCAACTCGACCGGCAGGGCGTCGTGCTCGACGAGCGCTTCAACGGGGGCGGCTCCGTCGCGGACTACGTGGTGGATCTGCTGGACCGGCCCCTGCTGAGCCTGTGGGCGACGCGCGAGGGCCGCCCCTTCGCGTCGCCCAACGCCTCGATCTTCGGTCCCAAGGCCATGGTCATCAACGAACTCGCCGGCTCCGGCGGGGACGCCCTGCCGCATTTCTTCCGCCGGCGCGGGCTGGGGCCCATCGTCGGCAAGCGCACCTGGGGGGGATTGATCGGCATCTACGACTATCCGCCCCTGATCGACGGTGGCATGCTCACATCACCGCGCCTGGCCATCTTCAGCCCGGAGGGCGAGTGGGAGGTGGAGAACGTGGGGGTTGCGCCCGATATCGAGGTCGAGTTCACCACGAAGCTCGCCGCCCAGGGCCGCGATCCGCAGCTGGAGCGCGCCGTGGAACTGGTCCTGACCGCCCTGGAAGCCAATCCACAGCGCCGGGTGCCGCGCCCCGCGCCCGATCCCCGGGCCGTCCGCGAACCGGCGGCGAACGGAGCGCCTGCACCGGACGCCGCGCGTTACTGAGCCATGCGTTGGTTCGTAGCGTTGGCAGTGCAGAGGTGTCGTTCCTGGCGAAGACTCTGACCACCGGGGCGCTACCGACTTACGCTCGGATCAGTGAATGAGCCGTATCCAGCGTTCCAGCGTGTGCGCTTTCGCACGATGGGCTGCGTCCAGCCGTCTTCCAAGACGCGGATCTTCAGTCGCTCCAGCTCCGGCCGGGCGACGTGGCTGGGGTTGTGGCCGTCGGCGTGCAGATCGCCGCGGTAAACCCACCGGGTCACCGCCGGCGGCGGGTCTCGGCTTCACTTCGTGGTGCTGCGCCTGAGGGCCAGACCGTTCAGGGAGGGCTGCACGCCGGCGCGGCCCTTGGCGAGGTGGACGGCCGCAATTCGGCCCGGACGTCTGGTCCTGTTCCCTACCTGCGCGCATGTCCATGCCCATGGGACGCTCCCGCCCGGTCCCTGCGTATCCTGTGGCCCGCGCCCGCGTCACTCCTTTCTGAGGTCCCGCTATGTTCTCCCTGCTCCGCGACCGCCGCATTCTGATTCTCTGGATCGGCGAGAGCATCAACGCCTTCGGCAACGGCCTCACCTTCATCGCTCTCGCCTGGTTCCTGTACCGCCTCTACCCGAACTCGCCCGCGCTGTCGGGCACCGTGATCGGCGCCTGGACCGCGGCCATGCTGCTCGGCACGGTCAGCCTGGCCAGCTTCACCGACGTCTGGGACCGCCGCCGTATCCTGCAGGTCGCCAATGGCCTGAGCGCCCTGTGGATTAGCCTGATTCCACTGCTCTACACCCTGGATCTGCTCTCCTTCCCCGTGCTGGTGTGTATTGCGGCCCTGACGGGCTTCACCGGTAGCGTGATTTTCCCGGCGCAGCAAGCTTCCCTGCCCACCTTCGTGTCGCCGGAGCGGCTGCAGGGCATCCAGGCGCTGTTTAATCTCACCTGGACCACCAGCGGGCTGCTCGCCCCCATCAGTGCGGGCTTTCTGGTGGCGGGCATCGGGGCGCCCGGGGTGATGTGGGTGAACGCGGCCACCTTTGTGGTGGCCCTGATCGCCTACTCGCTGATCCGCTTTCCAGCGGTGACCCGGACCCGCGACAGCGGGCGGGGCCTGGCCGCCTGGTGGGCACGGACCCGGTTCGGCTTCGCATTCGTCCTCGCGCGGCCCGCGCTGTGGGCGACGCTGCTGGGCCTGGCCAGCGTGAACTTCGCCATGGAGCCCTACACGGCGGTCTTCTTGCCCCGCATCGCCGACCGCCTGATGACGGGGGTGGAGCTGCCCGCGGCCCTGTCCTGGATCCGCGCCAACAGCCGCGGCGCGCTGGGGGTCGGTCTGCTGGGTTCGGTTCTGGCACTGGCCGAACTGGGCATGGTGATCTGGATGGGACGCCGGGTCAGCCGTCATCCCCTGAACTGGATCGCGCTGGGCTGCATCGGTCCGGCGCTGTGCATCGTGGGCGTGGCGTACGCCCCCTCGCTGGGGGTGGCCCTCGTCCTCGCGCTGCTGATGGGGCTGTGTTTCGGCCCCCTGAACGTGATGGTGGGGACGCTGTTCGCCCGCCTCACGCCGGAGGAGGTGCGCGGGCGGGTCTACAGCGCCCGCATTCTGGTGGGGCAGGGCCTGCGCCCGGTGGGGGTGAGTCTGGCCGTCGTGCTGATGGGTGCCGTGGGCCTCGCACCGGCCGTGGCCGTCCTAGGCCTGTTCGCCGCCCTGCTCACGCTCGGGGGCTACCTGCGGGCGCAGGGGAGAGGCGGCGACGTTCAGGGGGCCGCGGCCAGCGACTGATACGGATTCCGTTTGTTTCGTGTAGGAACCGGGAGAGCGCCGGTTCCTACACTCCACGTCCGGAACCCGTTTTTCTCTTTCTCGCTCCGCTCGGATTTCCAGGTGTTTCCAACACCTTTCAATCGGAGTCCGTATGAATGGTGTGAGGGTGAAGATCCATGCCGGTCCTGGCCGGCGCCCCCGGACCTCGCAGCGGGAGCCGGTGGCGGCTGGTGACCAGCAGGGCCGCCGCTTTCAGGTCCTCGCCCCGCTCCAGCTGCTCTCAGGGGCTGCTCGGCCCACAGCGGGAGCTGTGTGGGCTGGGGAGCGCCCGTCCAGGCCGGACCAGCGGCGCGTCGGCCCGCACCGCCGCCGTCCGGCAGGGAACGTCCCGCAACCACTCCTCCGCCGTGTGGGTCTTGCCGATTTCAGCTTCCCCCCACAGCCCGAGGGCCAGACCGGCACGCTGGGTCGGAAGCGACTGAGGCCGGGCCTCGAAGTCGGGCATCTGGGCACACTTGGAGAGGCGCTGCACGGTTCGGGCCGCGTCTCCGCGCCGTGCCGGAGGCCGGAATCTCAACAGACAATCTACAGACAACGGGGCGGTGAATAGCCAGATCAGACGGGGCGGGGCAGGAGACCCAATTTTACGGGGTTTGGCACTGGGATTTTCCCCAGTGATCCCCTCACAAGCGAGTGGCCGAGGGTGCAAATCCTATATCGCCCACCAACAAAAAACCCCGCCTGGAGCGGAGTTTTCTAATTCACGTGCGGGCCGTTCACAACCGGCGTCGCTGCCTGCACACATGACCTTCACCCGCCCGGTGCGAGGTAGCGCCGCGGATGCGTGGACACGGCCAGGGAAGCGACCTGTACGGCGAACCCCGCCGCAGTCTCAACGTCACTGCCTCGGCTGAGGGCGTGCAGGTACGCGGCGTTCCAGATGTCGCCGGCTCCGACGGTGTCGCTGACCCGAACCGCCGGGGCCGCGTGGGTGCTGACCTGCCCGGCGTGGTGCAGCACGGCGCCCTCGGCCCCGCACTTGATCACCAGGGTGCCTTCGGGGTGCAAATGGGCCGTCAGACACCCGGCGGCCCGCTGGAGGTCACTTTCACCCGTCAGGGCCTGCGCCTCAAGATCATTGATCAGCAGGTGGTGCGCCTGTGGCAGCCACCCCAGCACCTCCCGGCGCAGTTCCGGAGTGTAGCCGCCGTCGGGCCAGCCCATGTCGAGGGCCACCTGCGTCCCTGTCTGCTCGAAGTGCGTCAGCATCTCGGGGTACTCGCGGCGCAGCGCCGGGGTGAGAAAGGCCCCGGCCAGCAGGACGCGGCGGCTGGGCGGCACGTGGAGGCGCAACTGTGCCCACTCCAGGGTGGCCAGATGCCCCAGCTGGGTCAGGAAGGTGCGTTCGCCGTCCGAGTGGCTGACGGCCACCGTCACCGAGGTCGGCCCGGCGTGCGGCAGCCACGTGACCTGACTGGGGGGCAACTGCTCGCGCAGCCACGCCCCGGCCAGGTCATCCCCGACGGTACTGATCACCGCGCAGTCGGTGCCGAGGGCCGCGCAGGCCGCGGCGGCGTTTCCGGCATTGCCGCCGACGCGCCACTGCAAGTCCGTCACCAGCGCCTCGGTGCCGCGTGCGGGCCAGCCGTCCAGCGGGCCGAGGATCAGGTCGACGTTGACGTTGCCCAGCAGGGTCAGGTCACGGGTCATGCGAACTGCTCCTGCGCGCTCCCCCCACGAATTTCTTCCCCACAGACTTCGGCGTGAAATTCGACGTCCAGGCCTGCGAACAAGTCGTCCATGGGGTACTGGGGCACCGAGGAGCGAATGCCGCCCAGACTGAAGGTTTCGGCGGCCATCAGCGGGGCGAACTGCTCGTCGGTCAGGGTGCCCAGCGTGCTGAGCGGGCCGGTCTGCGTGCGGTGGGCGAATAGCGCGGCCCGCTTCTGCGTGGCGTGTGCGCGGATGTCGATGCGTGCGGCGATGGTGCAGTCGCACACCGCGTAGGTCTCCGGCTCCAGCCCCTCCAGCACGCCCAGCGAGCGGCCACTCTGCAGGCGCAGCATCTCCTCGCGGCTCTGTACCGTGTAGAACAGGCGCTGCACGCGCACCTGCCGGAACCCGCTGCTGGCGTAGGCGGCGGTGGCGACGCGGTGGGCGATCAGGTGATCCGGATGGCCGTACATGCCGTGCGGGTCAAAGGTCAGCAGAAGCTGAGGGTGGGTTCTTTCGATCACCTCCAGAATCTGACGTTCCATCCGGCCAGGATCGGCGTTGATGGCGGCCAGGGGATCGTCTCGGCGCAGCCGGTCACCGCGTCCGCTGTCGTGGTAGCCCAGGAAAATGGGCGGCTCGATGCCCAGGGCCGCGCAGGCGCTCCGCAGTTCCTGCTCACGCTGGGCAGGCAGGTCCACATCACCCAGACTGGGATCGGTGTTGCGCCCCGCCTCGCCGCGCGTCAGGCAGATCAGGTGCACCCGCGCGCCGCGCGCCGCGTACAGCGCCAGCGTGCCGCCGCAGCGCAGCGCCTCGTCGTCCGGGTGGGCGAAGACGGCCAGCAGCGAGGCCGGCGCGCTCATCCCTTCATCCCGGTCAGGACGATGCCCTCGATGATCTGCCGCTGGAAGATGGCGAACACGATCAGCACCGGAATCACCGCCAGGCTGCTGGCCGCCATGATCAGGCCCCACTGCGTCCCGGCCTCGCCGTTGAACAGCGCCGTGCCCACCGGCAGCGTGCGGAACTCGGGTTTCTGGATCACGATCAGCGGCCACAGGAAGGCGTTCCAGTTGCCCAGGAAGGTGAAGATCGCCAGGCTAGCCAGCGCCGGGCGCACCAGCGGCAGCGCGATGCGCCAGAAGATCCCGAACTCGCTCATGCCGTCGATGCGGGCGGCTTCCAGCAGGTCATCGGGCAGGGTCTCGAAGAACTGGCGCATCAGGAACACGCCGAACGCGCTCATCAGGCCGGGGAACATGATCGAGAAATACGCGCCGGGCGTGCTCTGGGCCAGGTTGAGGTCACTGACGCCCACGAACCAGGGAATCACCAGCATCTCGGTGGGAATCATCAGCGTGGACAAGATCAGGATGAAGATCAGGTTCTTGCCCGGAAAGTCGAACTTCGCCAGGGTGTAGCCCACCATCGAGTCGAAGAACAGCACGCTGGCGGTGGTGACCCCGGCCACCAGCAGGCTGTTGCCGAACCACACGACGAATTTGGTTTCCAGCAGCACCTGACGGTAGTTGTCCAGCGTCGGCGACTCGGGGAAGAAACTCAGGTTGAACAGTTCCTGGAAGCTCTTGAGGCTGGTCAGCAGCATCCACATGAAGGGAAACAGCGTGACCACGATGCCCACGGTCAGCACGGCGTAGGCCAGCAGCATGGGCGTGTTGAGCGGGCGGCGCGGGCGGGGGTCACCCGCAGAGTCGCGGGCCTCGGGTTTGGGAAGGGTTGTGGTCATCGTGACTCCACTTCAGGGCGCCGTGTGGCGAAGGGGCTGGGACACCCCAGGCCGGGGCGTCTGCTGGACGGGCGGAGGCGCTGCCACGCGCTGAGGGACTGCCGGCTCACAGGTCATACCGCCGGGTCAGGAAGCGCAGCTGGAACAGGGTGATCGCCAGGATGATCAGGAACAGCACCACCGTGATGGCCGAGGCGTAGCCCATCTGGAAGCGGCCGAAGGCGATCTGGTAGATGTACAGGGCCACCGTCGTGGTGCTGCCCAGCGGCCCGCCCTGATCGGTGAAGTTCAGGTTGACCACCTGCGTGAACAGCTGCAGGTAGGAAATGGTGCCGGTCACCACGCTGAAGACGATGGTGGGGTTGAGCAGCGGCCAGGTGATCTTCCAGAACGCCTGCGTGCCGTTCGCCCCGTCGATCTCGGCGGCCTCGTAGTAGCTGCGGGGAATGGCCGACAGTCCGGCCAGGAACAGCACGATCTGGAAGCCCAGGTTCTGCCACACCACCAGCGCCGCCGTCGTGGCCAGCGCCTGGGTGGGCGAGGTCAGGAAGTTCTGCGGGGGGATATGCAGCCAGATCAGGAACGTGTTGACCGGGCCGAACTGCGGGCTGAACAGCCACTGCCACACCCACGCGGCGGCCACGATAGGGGTGACGTAGGGAGCGAAGTACAGCGCCCGGAACAGGCCCCGCAATCCCTGAATCTTGTTGAGCAGCAGCGCCACCGCCAGCCCCAGCGCAATCTGGGCCGGCACGCCGATCACGGTGTACAGCGCGGTGTTTTTCAAGGCCTGTGCGAATTTCTCGTCGGCGAACAGCCGCTCATAGTTCTCGGTGCCGACGAAGGGTTGCTGCTCCTTGAGGATGTTCCAGTCGAACAGGCTCAGGCGCAGCGCGGACAGGGTGGGTAGAAAGCGCACGATCAGGAAAAAGACCAGCGGCACGAGCAGGAAAACATAGGCGGTGCGGGTCTGGTGGCGCCGCATCGAACCCCCGCGCCGGACGGGGGGGGCCGCTTTGGTGGTCATGGGTGGACTCGCGGGCGGTGGAGTCTGGTCATGTTTACCTCTGGCAGTGGGAACGGGGAGTCTGGGGGGAAACGGGCAGCAAAGAACGCCGCGCCTCCGCCCCGGCGCTGATCGGCTGGGGCGGGTGCGCGGGCAGGCGCGGGCAGGCTCATACGGATTCCGTCTATTACGTTAACAAACCGGGAAAGAGCCGGTTTGTTAACTCCACGCCCGGAACCCGTTCTGCTCTTTCTCGCTTCGCTCGGATTTTCATCGTTTTTGCAAACGATTCAATCGGAGTCCGTATTACTTGTAGTAGCTGTTCAGGATCTTCTGCTCGTCGGTGGCCGCCTGCTTGATGGCGTCGGCGGGCTTGGCGCCCTTGAGCAGCACGGTGTTGATCGCGTCTACCCAGGCCTTGCGCTGGCCGGCCTCGTCCACGAACAGGGTGGAGTGCGCGAAGGGCAGCGAGCCCACGAAGGCCCCGAACACCGGATCCTTGCGCAGGGCCGGATCGCCGGCGAGCTTGCGGCTGGCGGGAATCTCGCCCACATTGTCCAGCCAGGTGCGCTGGGTCTGTTCGCTGGTCAGGAACTTCAGGAACTTCACGGCGGCGTCGAGCTTGTCGCCCTTGGCGTTCTTGGTGATGCCGTTGACCCAGTACGACCCGAAGTTGCTGCGGATGCCGTTGTCCTTGAAGACCGGCAGCGGAATCACGCCCCAGTCGAACTTGGCCCCGCTCTTGATGGTGTTGATGGCAAACGAGCCGTCGATGATCATGCCCACCTTGCCCGCGATAAAGGCGTCGCGGTAGCTGTTGTTGCCGGGGAAGAAGTTCGGCACGCCCAGCTTGTACTTGGTCTGCAGGTCGGTGTAGAAGGCCATGGCCTTGCGCCCGGCCTCGGTGTCGAAGGTGGCGGTCTTGCCGTCTTTGCTATACGGCTGGCCGCCGAACTGCCGGATCAGCACCTCGCGCACCACGTGGTAGTCCTGGCCGTCGGGCTGGATGCCGAAGCCCAGCGTGGTGAAGCGGGGCGGCGTGCCCTTGACGATCTTTTCCCCGGCGGCGATGAACTCTTCCCAGGTGCGCGGCGGGGTGATGCGGGCGGCCTTGAACAGGTCTTTGTTGTAGAACACCGCCAGCGTGCGGACCGAGGTGGGCAGCGTGTAGTACTTGCCGTCGATCTTGCTGGTCTGCACCATCGGCACGAAATCGGCCTCGATCTTCTTGATCGGGAAGTCCTTGGCGGGCAGGGGCAGCAGGTAGCCGCTGTCGACGTACTGCGGCAGCCAGCCGTAGAACAGGTTGACCACATCCGGCCCCTGTCCAGCCGGCACGCTGGAGGCCACCTTCTGGTTGTAGGCGTCGTAGGGGAAGGTTTCCTGCTTGATCTTGATGTCGGGGTTGGCCGCCTCGAACTTCTTGATCAGGTCATTCATGGTGCTGACCTTGCTGGCGTAGTCGTACTGCCAGTACGTCAGCGTGACGGGCGCGGCGGAGGCGGAAGCAATCGAGAGGCCGAGGGCCAGCGTAAGCAGCTTTTTCATAGATCTCCTTGGGGCATGCCCGAGATGAGGAACAGTTGAGAATTTAAACTATACGGCGCAGGGAGCGGGAAAAGGGAGCTGGCTGGCAATGTCGCCCGCCTGACCGCCCTCCCACCGGCCTACTTGCCCAGCGTCACGCGCGGCCACAGGTACGGCAGCGCCTGCTTGCCGCCCCAGGAGAACGCAGCCCACGCCAGTCCGCTCTGGCTGATGTTGGCGCCCACGCGGGCGTCCGCCTGATCGCCGTCGTACATCACCAGATTGAGACCAATCGTATCGCCCGCTTTGGGCTGGCTGGGCATGGCGGCCCAGGGCAGGCGGAATTCGATGTCATAGCCGCCGGCCACCTTCTTGGAGGCCACCTGCATGCCGGGAGCCGTGTCTTCCATCACGCCCTGGTTGGCGTCGGCGTCACGGAAGCCGCGCGCCCCGAAGCCGTCCGTGGTGCAGGGGAAGGCGGCGGCCTGCATGGTCGTGCCGGTGTCGCGGCTCTTCCCGCTGGGGTCCACCGTCACGCCGATGGCGTCCGAGCGCAGCTGGGCCTTGATGTCGTCGGGGGCGATGTTGCAGGCCACCAGCTCATCCTTGACGTTCATGCCCACGTACAGGTACTGATCGTCGTAGCCGAGCTTGAATTTTGCGCTGGCATCTGCCGCATTGTCGGGCTTGGCGCGCCACCACAGGTCTTCCGGACCGATCTGCCCGTCCGCCCCGGCGGCCATGTCGCTCAGGTCGCCGTCGATGGTGGGCGCTTTGCTCAGGCGCGGAATGGTCAGACTGGGCAGCACGTAGGCGTTGGCGGTATCGGTGAAGTTGCCGGTGCTCAGGCTGACCGGCAGCAGCGCGCTCTGGCGTCCGGCGGGCAGCGCGGCGGGCGCAGCTTCCATCTGCAAGGTCAGCGTCTTGCTCTCTCCGGCGGCCAACCCATAGGCCGTGTCGCCCGACAACGTGATGCCGGGGGGCATCTTCAAGTCGACCTTGCCGTTCACGGCGGCCCCACTGCGGTTAGTGACCAGCACGTTCACGGGGGTCTTCTGCCCCAGCGCCAGCGCCAGTCGGGTGGGCAGCGAGCCGATGACCCAGTCGGTGCCCGTCTCCTTGGCGAAGTCCTGATACGCGGCCACGTCGAAGGTGGGCGCGAAGGTGGCGACGACGGCGGGCAGCGGGCGCACGAAGTTGCTGGCGCGGCCCGTGATGGCCTGGGCGTCCTGCACGGCGCGGTAGCTGCCGGTCAGGGTGCCCCGCTCGGCGGCGGCTCCGGCGGGGGCGGTGACCTGGAAAGTGGCGCTGGCCGTCTCGCCGGGTTTCAGGGTTTTGGCCGCCGGGGCCGCCGAAACCTTCCAGCCGGTTGGGGCGTTCAGGGCCAGGGTGACCCCGGTCATGGGCTGGGTGGTGGTGTTGATCAGCTTGACCGTCACGGGCGTGGCCTGCCCCGCGCCGATGTCGTAGGCGCTGGGCTGCACTTCCAGCCTCACGCCAGCCGGGGAGGAGCCGCTGGGCGTCAATGCGCCGCTCAGCAACGAGGTTTCCTGGGCCGGAGTGGGCACGCGCGAGGCCACCAGCATGAACGATTCGGGGTTGGAGGTCTTGGCTGGCAGCGTGGAGAAGGTGTCCCAGCCCTGCGAGCGGTAGTTGAACTGCGCGATGTTCTTGAGGTCCGAGTAGCGGATCCGGGCAGTGCGCGACACGTCGTCGGTGGGAATCTTGACGGTGGCGTCCTCGGCGTTGTTGGGGTAGTAGTACAGCTTCAGGGGCGTAAAGGGCTCGATGCCCTCCTTGAGCTGTTCGGGGCAGTACGCCGGGTCACCCGCCGAGTTGTAGGCCAGCGTGGCGGTGCGGGCGGCCATCTGGTGCTGGCCGTGGGTGCCGGGGCCAGGCCACATGGTCACGATGACCTCGGGGCGGCGCACGCGGACCAGCCGCACCACGTCGCACACGAAGGCGGGGCCGCCCCACTTGGCCAGGGTTTCCTCGGCGGACAGCGTGAAGTAGAAGTCGCGCAGGCCCAGGAAGTGCGGGCTGTCCACGCCCAGCATCGCCAGCGAACGCCGTTCTTCCTCCTCGCGGATGATGCCCAGGGCGCGGCCTGTTTCGCGGCCGGTGGCGTTGCCGCCGCCCTCGCCGCCGGTCAGCGTGACCACCGTGCCCTTGTAGCCGCCGTCCAGCAGGTAGCGGGCCAGGATGCCGCCGACGCCGCCGTCGTCGTCCGGGTGCGCGCCGATGAACATCAGGTCCACGTCCATCAGGTCCATGCCGCTGACCGTGCCGCCGTAGGAGCCGGGGCCACTCTGGATGGGATTGGGCGCGGCGGGCGCCGGGGCGGTCTGCGCGCTGGCCGCGCCGATGAGCAGGGAGAGCATCAAGCTGGACAGGAACCGTTTCTTCATATCGAACCTCCTACAAGGTGGGTGCGGGCGTCCGCAAAGCGGGTGCTGAGGCTGGCATGGTGGGTGAAGTCGGTATCCAGGCGGGTGCGGGCCGCCGCGATTTCCCCGGCCATCACCGAGGGCGCGGGGCCGCCGAAGGTGGTGCGGCGGGCGATGAATTCGGCCGGGTTCAGGGCGCTTTGCACCTCGGCTTCCGGCAGGTGCAGCCCCACCGCCGCCAGATCGGCGGCCATCAGGGTGCTGACGGCCCGGCCCTGATGGTGCAGGTGGTCCAGCAGCGCCTTGACATGGGCGTGAGCGTCCCGGAACCCGCAGCCGGTGTTGCGGGCGATCACGTCGGCCAGTTCGGTGACCACCGACTCCCCCTGCTGGGCTTCCCGCAGCCATTCCTCGCGGTTGAGGGTGGGGTTGGTCAGGGAGGCGATCAGCAGTTCCAGGCCATCGCGAAAGTCGTGCCACATGCTGGTCAGGGGCGGCTGCATGTCCGGGCCGGGGTCGTTGATGTCCCCGAACGGCACGTTGTGGCTGGAGATGATCACGCTCTGGGTCACGCCGATGGCCTTGCTGAACTTGGTGCGGGCGTGTTCCAGCGCCACCGGGTTGCGCTTCTGCGGCATCACGCTGCTGCCCTGCACCAGCCCGTCTTCCAGCGACAGCAGCCCGCGCGAGGCCCAGAACAGCAGGTCGTACAGCACCCGCGAGAGCGTGGTGGACACCACCGTGATCACGCTGGCGATCTCCACCTGCCAGTCGCTGGCACTCACGGCGTCGTAGGTGTTCTCGATGGGCCGGTCGAAGGCCAGCAACTCTGCCGTGCGCGTCCGGTCAATCGGGAAACTGGTGCCGCCCAGGGCCACCGCGCCCATCGGACTGAGGTTCAGGTGGGTCATGGCCCCCACCATCCGCGCGGTGTCTCGGGCCAGCACGTTTTCCACCGCCGTCAGGTAGTGCGCCAGGGTGGTGGGCTGGGCGGGCTGGTGGTGCGTGTACGCCACGATCACGGTATCGATCTCGCGTTCGGCCAGGTCCAGCAGCGTGCGCCGCAGCCGCAGCACCCGCTCCATCGCCCGCATCAGGCGCAGCCGGGCGCTCAGGCGGTAGAGGGTCATGTCCAGATCGTTGCGCGACAGCGCCGTCCGCAAGGCCCCCGCCGCGTCGGCATTGCGCCCCGCCAGCGTGCGGTCCAGCGTGAAGAACACGTCCTCGACGCCCGGGTCGTAGGCGGGAAACGGCTGTCGGCGCAACTCGCGCAGCAGCCCCGCCGCCTCGCCCGCGTGCGCCACGCCGCAGCCGTCCAGCATCAGGGCGTGGGCGCTCAGGGCGTCGAAGAGGTGGGGCAGCAGGTGCTCGGAGGCGTAGTCGTAATCGGGTTGCAGGACGACTTTCAGGTACGTGTCATGCCACATCGGTCCGGTCTCCCCCCAGGTCTTCCACGCGGGCCAGCAGGTGTTCGTACGCCTGCTCGCGCGCCAGCAGGGCCGCGCCGCGCAGCACCGCCTCACCCACATCCGGCAACAGGTGGGTGGTGATCGACAGGTCCAGCAGTGGACTCAGTTTTTCCTGCAGGGCAAAGGCGCGGTCCTGCGGCAGGCCGAGCACCACCCGCTGCAGGTCCAGGGTGTGGACCAGGCCGGCCAGCATGAACGCCGTGGCGTCCAGGCGTTCGGGAACGGGCAGGCTTTCCAGCGGCTCTGCGCCGCGCGTGGTGGGCCAGCGGGAGCGTCCGATCTCCCCGGCACGCCCGTGCATGCCCCGGTAGAGTTCGCCGCCCAGCAACAGGCCCATGCCGGTGCCGCTGGCCCGCTCGATCAGCACGGCCACGTGGCTCCAGCCCGGCGTCTCGCGGGTGGTGGCCAGGGCAACGAGATTGGCGTCGTTGGCAAACGCGTAGGTGACCCCGGCGTGGTCCAGAAACGCGGTGACCTGCTCCACATCCAGATGCCGGGTGACGTTGGGTTCCCGGACGCGCCCCTGGGGATCGACCGGGGCAGGAAGACCGATCAGCACGTGGCGCAGCGGCCCGTAGTGCCGTCCGGCCAGCGCCTGACCGATCACGTTCAGCAGGGCCGGCGTGAGTTCAGACTCGGCGCACTGCAGGTGCTGGGTCTGGGCCTCGTCCCCGGCCAGACTGCTGAGGTGGGTGTGGATCTCGGTGGGCTGCAGGTCGACGGCCAGCACCGCGGCGACCTGCGGCTGCAACTCGACCCGGTGTGGGGTGCGCCCCACGCCCTGCTCGGGCGAGATGGACAGCTGGGCGATGCCGTGATTCAGCAGTTCCTGCACCACGACGTTGACGGTGACCTTGGAAAGACCCGTCCGGTCAGCCAGTTGCGGACGCGTCAGCCCGGCCCCACTGAACAGCAATTGTGTAACGGCACGGCGATTAAGACGCCGAAGCTCGCGCGGCTGACCCATGGCATCTCCTAGATAAGAAACCTTCTTAACGATTGGAGGCCACTGTACAGGCGTGCTGCTGAAAATGCAATGCTCGTTGTGCGCTGAGGCGTTCAGGGCGGGTGGACGCCACCTCCCGGTCCGCCGATCTCCCGTCCAGTGTGTCCAGGCGTTGTGGCGACCCGTTCAGGTCCGGGCGTGAGCAGCGTCCCCGAAATCTAGGCCCCAGTCCACCTGATTGCCCACGATGCGCCGCCGCTTGGCGGTGTACATCCGCGCGTCGGCCTGCGACAGCCACTCGTCCAGGTCCCCGTCCGGCGGCGGCATCGCCACGCCCCCTTGCAGGCAGATCGGGCCGGGACCAGGCGGCCAGTCGGCGGCGCGCAGGGCGTGGGTCAGGCGGGTGGCCAGCGGTTCCAGGCGTGTGCGCGGCTCCCAGACCAGCAGGGCGAACTCGTCCCCGCTCAGGCGGAAGGCGGCATCCGGCGAGGGGCACTCCTGCGCCAGGATCTGGCCCACCGTGGCCAGCACCGCGTCGCCGGTCTTGTGGCCGAAGTCGTCGTTAACCTGCTTGAATTCGTGGACGTCGAGCATCACCAGCCCCAGTTCCCGGCCTTGCCGGCGGGCCTTCTCCCGACACAGGGGCACGTCGTGGTAAAAGGCCCGGCGGTTGGGCAGGCCCGTCAGCGCGTCGGTGCGGGTCAGGCGCTCAAGCTCCTCGCGCAGCGCAGCGTTCTCCAGCGCAATCGAGACGTGCTGGGCCAGCAGTTCCAGAAATTCCAGATCGGTGTCGTCGAAGGCGCCCGGCTCGTAACTCTGGATCGACAGCACGCCCGCCCGCTCGCCCCGCACTTCCAGCGGCACGTACAGCATCGACTGGGCGCGCTGATTTTTCGGCTCGTCCCTGACCTGCACGTCGAGCAGCACGCCTTCCCGGACCATCCGGCGAAACCGTCCCGGAAACACCTCCAGGTAGTCGCCGATGTCGGGGATGGACAGGGGACGGCCGCGCAGCACGCCCTCGATGATGCCGTCGGGATAGAACGGAATGGACTGGGTGGAGCGCTGGTTTTCTTCGTACAGCTCCCACCGCCAGTCGCCGCCGGGTTGCCGCAGGGCCAGCAGGGTGATCTGCGCGTGGAACAGCGTCCCCACCTGCTGATGGACCGCCTGCACCACCGCCTCCACCTCGTGGCTGCTGCGGGCCAAAGAGGCCAGCACCTGCACCAGCTGGCGATAGCGAACAAGTGGGGTTGTCTCGGGCCTCGGCATGGGGGGAACTCCAGGATTGGGTGGACGGTCAGACCGGAAGCAGGCCGGGTCGGGCGCAGTCTACTGTGCGCTGAACACTGTGCTCTGATCGCTCTCACAGCGAACTGACGGCTGTCCCGCACCGCGCCGTCTGAAGGTCAGCTCAAGGGACACTCAGTGGGCGGCGGACTGGTCCTGGCCCATCACCTGCAGGAACAGCCGGGTGAGCTCGGGGTCGAAGTGACGGCCCGCCTGCGCCTCGATCTCGGCCAGCGCCGCCTGCGAGGTCCAGGCCACCTTGTACGGCCGCTCGCTGGTCAGCGCGTCGTACACGTCGCACAGCGCGAACAGCCGCCCGGCCAGGCTGATGGCCTGGCCCGCCTTGCCCGCCGGATAACCCTGCCCATCCCAGCGCTCGTGGTGGTCCGTGACCACGTCCAGCGCCGTCTGCGGCAGAAAGCCCAGGGCCTTGGCGAAGCGCACCCCCTCGCCGGCGTGTGAGCGCATCACCTGCCACTCCGCACCGTCCAGGGGGCCGCGCTTGAGCAGCACCGCGTCGGGAATGGCGATCTTGCCGATGTCGTGCAGGTACGCCCCCCAGCGCAGCGCCCGCGTCTGGGACGGGGACCAGCACAGCGCGCGGGCCAGGCGCAGGGCCAGGGCGGTCACGCGGTCGGTGTGGCCCTTGGTCTCGCCGTCGCGGACTTCCAGGGCCAGGCCCATGGCGCGCAGGGCGGCCTCGCGGGCGGCGCTGGCCTGCTCGTCGGCGGCCAGGCGCCCGGCGAGGCCCGCGATGGTGCCGGCGACCAGACTGAACACGGCGGCCTCCTCCTTGGTCCAGACGTGCGGGGTGGAGGTGTACATCAGAAAAGCGCCCAGCAGTTCGTCGTCCTGGGCGCGCACCGGCGCGGCGGCCAGACTGGCGATGCCCACGTCCCGGAAGCCCAGGGTTTCGCAGGGCGTGGTGGTGTCGTCGAAGAACAGCGGGCCGGGGCTGACCTCCAGCGCCCGCATCATGGGCGTCCGCAGCGGCAGCCCCTGGAAAACGATGTCCTGCACGCTGGGGGTCCGGGGCACCTGACCCCAGGTGGCGCGCACCCGGTAGCCCTGGTCCTGCGCGCCGGTCACCTGGATATAGGCCGCGCCCACGGCGGCGGTGCGGGCGACGAGATACTCCAGCGTGGGGGTCACGCCCTGCACCAGTGTGGACGCGGAAAACACCTGATGGGTCAGGTCCAGCACGGACTGGGCCACCACGGTGCGCACGTCGCCGTCTGAGGTCAGAGCGGGAGAGTGGTCAACGGGCTGTCGGGCTGGAAACATGCGTCAAGGATCGTGGAGCCGGTCTTTCATGGCTCTCACAGGGGGGCTGTCCCAAGGACGGAGCACAGGAGGACAGGGGAGAGGGAACCAGGGGAATTGGAGAGGCCCGGCAGCCCCCCTGAAAAGAGTCATTGATCGTATGGAGGCGTACACTGCCGACATGAAACGCTCACTGTCGGCCCTGGCTTTGCTCGCCCTGACCTTCGCTGGAGCGCAGACGGCTCCTGCACCCACGCTGGCCCCCAATCCGACCAACAAGGCCCTGAATATCAGTGGCCGCAGCCTGCAGACGCCGGACAGCATCCGCTGGGTGACCGTGGACGAGATCCGGGCCAGCCTGCCGGACCGGCCCATCAACGTCAGCTTCGACATCGACGACACCGTGCTGTCGACCAGCGGGTGTTTCTGGTGGGGCCAGCAGACCTTCTCGCCGGGCAGCAACGACTACCTGAAAAAGCAGCTCTTCTGGGACGCCGTCAACGGCTGCGACCGCTTCTCGATTCCCAAGGACAGCGCCCGCGCCCTGATCAAGATGCATCAGGACCGCAATGACCAGATCTTTTTTATCACCGGGCGCACCGCTCCGCGCCAGATGGAACTGCTGACGCCCCTGCTGGTCAAGACGTTCGGCAGCAAGAACATGCACTTCGTCAACTTCTCCGGCGGCATCCCGCACGACACCCAGTACGACAAGACGCCGTTCCTGAAGGCCCTGAACATCGATCTGCACTACGGGGATTCCGACAACGACATCACGGCGGCCATGGAGGCCGGGCCGAACGTGCGCGCCATCCGCGTGATCCGGGCGGCCAATTCCACCAATCTGCCCATGCCCGCCGTTGGTAGTTTCAACGAGGAAGTGCTGCGCGATTCGGCCTGGTAGGCCGTCAGCCCGCGTCCATCAGCGCCGCCAGTCCGGCTGAAGCCGTCTCGCGCAGGCTGAAGCTCAGGCGGGGCGTCAACTCGGTCTGGTCAGGATTGATCTCGATCACCGTGCCGCCGCGCCGCAGGGTCTCGAAGGCCAGCCCCGCCGCCGGGTACACCACGCCGCTGGTGCCGATGATCAAAGCCACGTCAGCGGCGGCGAAGGCGTCGGCGGCGGCCTCCAGCGCCGCTTCGGGCAGGAATTCGCCGAACCACACGATGTTGGGCCGCATCCGTCCCCCACACACGGCACAGACGGGCGGCGGCGTGAAGTCCTGTGGGGCGGGCAGGGCGTCCACCTGCCCGCAGACCTCGCAGCGGGCGGTGGTCAGGTTGCCGTGCAGCTCCACCAGCCGCCCGCCCGCTGTCCCGCTGCCGGCGCGGGCATGCAGTCCGTCCACGTTCTGGGTGGCCAGAAAGAAGCCGTCCTCCTTCTCGCGTTCCAGCCGCGTCAGCAGGTCATGACCCGCGTTGGGCGTCGCGGCCATCACGTCGCGGTAGCGCCCCGCGTACCACTCCCAGACCAGCGCCGGATCGCGGAAATAGGCGTCCGGGCTGGCGAGGTCCTCGGGCCGGAACCGCGCCCACAGCCCCTGCTGCGCGTCTCTGAAGGTGGGAATGCCGCTCTCGGCGCTGACGCCCGCGCCGGTCAGGACGGCCACTCGGCGGGCGGCGGCCAGGGCGTCGCAGGCGTCAGCAAGGTTCATGGCCCGAGTCTAGCGGGCCTCACCCCACGTCCGCTCAGTGGCAGGTCTCGCGCCGGTACCCGCTCATGGTGGCCCCGGCCAGGTTCAGGTCCTTCTTGAGGGCGTTGACGCCCAGCCGGGCCATCAGGGTGCAGTCCAGCGTGCTGTTGCGGCGGTATTCCACGTTCAGGGCGAGCTTGCCGCGCGTAACGTACTCGGCCAGTGCCGAGCATTCGCCGAACTGCTGGCATTCCTCGTTCAGGATGCCGTCGAACTTGTCCACCATCATCTTGCCGGTGCGGTCCATGAGCAGGATCTTGTCCGGCCCGTTCTTCTGAAACACCGCCAGCCCCAGCGCGTGCGCCTCGTCGGCGATCCAGCCGTTGAAGTCGAGCTGCTGCTGGGTGGTGATGCGCCCGCCCCGCACGTTTTCGTCGTTTTGCAGGTTGTCCGGTTCCAGCGCATCGAAGCCTTTATCACGGCACATTTTCATGCGGTCGATCAGGATCGCGGCCAGCACCGAGTCGGGTTTAAAAACGTCGGTGATGTCCAGAAAATACTCGTCCGGCCAGTCAGGATCTTGCTGAATCTTCAGGGCGTCGGGGTAGCGCGCCGAGTCCGGACGGCCCGGCTCGTAACTGCCCGCATCGATGTAACACACGGTGTACAGGCCCTGAGCCTTCAACTGTGCCACCCGGCCTGCCGTCACGGTGAAGCCGTCGAGATCGATCAGCTGGACGTCGGGGGTCACCTGAACGGCGCTGTCGGTGGCCGCACCGATCTGCCAGTCCCAACTCACGCGGCCCGCCGGGGGCAACCGGATGGTGCCGGCGCGGCCTTCCGTGGTTGCTGGGAGCTGTCCAGGCACGCCAACGATGGGCGAGGCTGCCGGTGCTGGAACGGCGGGTGGGAGGGTGGAACGCGGCGAAACGCTCTGCCCACAGGCCGTCATGATGAGGGACAGGGCCAGCACTCCTGAACAAGTGACGCGCATAGGAAACCTCGCATGGCGGGGGTTGTGCGTGGTGGCGGTGTTGAAGTCTCGATGTTGAATGGTGCACCGGGTTGAATGGTGCACCGGGTTGAATGGGGCACCGGACTGAGGTGGTGGGCTGGCTTTGCGGCCCCCGGTCCTGGGCCGGTCAGGGGATGAACTGGGCCGAACGTACCGGAACCGTTCTGACAGGAACCCCACCTGGGCCGCGCCCCGCCTGCCTAAAGACTGACCTTCCAGCCGTGATCAGGTGAGGTCTGGCCGGCGGCGCCCATGTGGCCGCCGGGGCAGCCGAGGCCGACCTCGCGCGGCTCCTGCTACCCTGCCGCCATGAGGCAAGTGAGTTGAGGCGCTGCAGCTTGTGCGGCGCACTGAGGTCCAGCGCTTGAGGCTGGTCGTGGGCGTGTCCGGCGGCAGCGGCATTCCCTACGCGCAGGCGGTGCTGCGGGCGCTGCATGGCCTGGGGGTAGAGACCCATCTGGTGGTCAGCAGCGGCGCCAAGCGCGTGATGAGCGCCGAGGGCGGGCCGCAACTGGCCGACCTGACGCAGTACGCCGCCCAGGTTCACGAGGACCGCGATCTGGCGGCCAGCGTCGCCAGCGGCTCGTACCGCACCGACGGCATGCTGGTGGTCCCGTGCAGCGCGGGCACCCTGGCCAAGATCGCGCACGGCTTTGCCGACAACCTGCTGTCGCGGGCCGCGCACGTGACCCTCAAGGAGCGCCGCCCGCTGGTGCTGGTGCTGCGCGAGGACCCGTTGCCCCGGCCCACGCTGCAGAACATGCTGGCCGCCCACGACGCGGGGGCCACCGTCATGACCGCCAGCCCAGGTTTCTACCACGCGCCCAGGGACGTGGAGGAACTGCTGCACTTCGTGACTGTCCGCGTGCTGGATCAGTTCGGGCTGGACGCTCCCGGCTTCAAACGCTGGCGAGAGGACGGGTCTTGAGCGGGAGGAGAGGATGAGCGGCGCCTGCCTGCTGTCCGGCACCACGGCGGCGCTGATTCCCGCCGCCGGCAGCGGCACCCGCCTGGGCCTGGGCCACAAGGCGTTCGTGACGGTGGGCGGCCTGTCCCTGCTGGCCCGCAGCGTCGCCGCCCTGGCCCCGCACGTGGACGAGGTGCTGGTGGCCCTGCCGGACGGCTTGGAGCTTCCCCTGGGGATCAAGGCCCGCGCGATTGTCGGCGGCCAGACCCGCCAGGACAGCGTGCGCCGCCTGCTGCGCGCGACGGTGGCCGATACCGTGCTGGTTCACGACGCGGCGCGGCCTTTCCTGAGTGCCGACATCGTCCTCACGCTGCTGGAGGCCGTGGCGGAAACGGGGGCGGCGACGGTGGCCCTGCCCGTCGCCGACACGCTGGTGGGGGCAGACGCAGGCGAGATGTGGGGAGCGGCCGTCTCCCGCGAGGGGCTGTGGTCGGTGCAGACGCCGCAGGGCTTCCGCCGCGAACGGCTGCTGCGGGCGCACGCGCAGGCGGCCGCCGACGGACACGTCGCCACCGACGACGCGGGCCTGATCGCGCGGCAGGGCGGCGCAGTGCGGCTGGTGCGCGGCGACACCCGGCTGTTCAAGGTGACCACCCCCGGCGACCTGGCGCTGGCCCAGGCGCTGGCTCCGGTGTGGGACGCGCAGATGAGCGGGGGCGGCGGCCCGGTATGAAGCCTTCGAGACACACGGAACCGCCCCGGTTCGTTTCCGCGCGTGTTGTGGAATGCTGGGGGGCGTGAGCCTCCGCACCCCCACCCTGTCCCGCAAGACCTATCTGGCCCCGGCCAAGGTCAATCTCGGCCTGAGCGTGCGTGACCTGCGGGCGGATGGCTACCACGAACTGCACACGCTGATGGTGCTGCTTTCGGTGGGGGATGAGCTGGAGATTGGCCCGGCAGCCACCCTGACCCTGGAGGTCAGCGGTTCAGACCTGCCTGCCGATGAACGCAATCTGGTGTACCGCGCCGCCCGCGCCTACCTGGACGCGGCGGGGGTGGGGGAGGGTGCGTTCATCACCCTGCACAAGCGTCTGCCGCTGGCCTCCGGGCTGGGCGGCGGCAGCAGCGACGCGGCCACCACCCTGATGGCCCTGGCGCGGCTGTACCCGTCGCAGGTGTCGCTGCCCGAACTGGCGCTGAGCCTGGGCGCGGACGTGCCCTTCTTTCTGCTGGGCCAGGCCGCCGCCGCCGAGGGCGTGGGCGAACTGCTGGTGCCGGTGCCGGTGCCGCGCACTGCGCTGGTGCTGGTCAATCCGGGCGTGGAGGTCAGCGCCCGCGACGCCTACGCGTGGCTGGACGACGAGGAAGCCTTTACCCCGGCCCTGGACGTGGGCGCGATCCTGGCCGCACTGGGTGGCGAGCGGGCCGTGCCCTACCACAACGCCCTGCAGGACTGTGTCAGTGCCCGCCACGCCCCCATCCGCGAAGCTCTGGCCGCGCTGGGGGCGGCGGGTCTACGCTCCCCCCTGATGAGCGGTTCGGGCAGCACCTGCTTCGCGCTGGCCGCCAATGATGGGCAGGCTTACGACGCCGCACGGGCCATTGCCGCCGCCCATCCGGAGTGGTGGGTCCAGGCGGCCCAGACGTTGTAAACCCAGACGCTGTCAAGACGTTGATCTGGCGCGAGATACCCTGACGTGCCTTGAGGCGGCGGGTCTCGACGGAGACATCCAAACAAAAAGCCCCACTCCGCAGGGAGCAGGGGCGCGACTGGAGCGGTGGGATGGTTACCGTCCGGGTTCGATGACCACTTTCCCCGTCGTCTTGCGGTCCAGAATGTCCTGAAAGGCGCGGGCGCTGTCGGCCAGGGCGTAGGTGGGGCCGACTTGCGGCGTGACCTTGCCGCTGGCCACCAGGGGAGTCAGCGCCTGGGTGGCGGCCATCGTTGCCTTGCGGTCTGACATCAGGCTGGTCAGCCACAGCCCCGTCACGGTCAGGTTGCGTTTCATCAGTTCCACCGGGCGCAACTTCGCGTCCTCGCGGCTGGCGTTGCCGATCACGATGATCCGGCCCTGCCCCGCCGCCATGTCCAGGCTTTCCTGAAAACGCTTGCCGCCCACCACTTCCAGGATCAGCGGCACGCCCTGTCCGCCCGCCGCGTCGCGCACCTTCTGCACGCGGTCTGGATCGTCCTGCAAGAGGGTCACATCTGCGCCGAGGTCACGCGCGAGCTGCAATTTTTCCTCGGTGCTCGCCATCGCAATGACCCGCATGCCCAGCGCCTTGGCGAGCTGCACGCTGGCGGTGCCCAGTGCGCCCGCTGCGGCCTGCACCAGCACCCACTCGCCTTCCTGTCCGCGCCCCAGGGTCTTGAGGCCGTGGTAGGCCGTGAAGTACGACACCGGAAAGGCGGCGGCCTGCGCCCCCGTGAAGTTCTCTGGCACGGGAATCACGGCCCCCGCCTTGACCACCGCGTACTTTGCCAGCGAACCGCTGCCGCCCAGGCAGGCCACCCGCTGGCCCACTTTCACGTTGTCCACGCCCTCGCCCAGCGATTCCACGATGCCGGCGAATTCCATGCCGGGGGTGTACGGCACGCGCGTGCGGGTCAGGTACTGCCCGGCCACCGCCAGCACGTCGGCGAAGTTGATGCCCACCGCCTCCACCTCGATGCGGATCTCGCCCTCGCCCGCCACTGGCACGGGGATGTCTTTGATTTCCATCACGTCCGGGGGGCCGAGGCGTTCGACGACAATGGCCTTCATCAGTTCGCTCATGAAGGCCAGCATAGCCGAGTGTTTCCAAAAATGTACGCGCACGTCTACTATGAACGCTGACGTATTTGACCGCAGGCGGGCGACATGGAAGCATGGACGCCTCAGTACCACGCAAAACTCAAGGAGGTTCCACCATGACCAACGCGCAAGAAATGGTTCACCCCGATCTAGTGTCACAGTCCCGTGACGGCGAGGTTCTGATTCTCACCATCAACAACCCGCCCGTGAACGCCTTTTCCCCCGGCGTGCCGGAGGGCCTGAAGGCCGGGCTGGACGCCGCTGCCGCCGACGACGGCGTCAAGGCCGTGGTCCTCATCGGCGGCGGGCGCACCTTCGTCGCGGGGGCCGACATCAAGACCTTTGGCCGCCCGCGCGAGGAAGCCCCCGATCTTCGCGGCACCATCGAGAAGCTGGACGGCTTTTCCAAGCCCACCGTCGCCGCCATTCACGGCACGGCGCTGGGCGGCGGGCTGGAATTGGCGATGGGCTGCAATTACCGCGTGGCGGTCAAGGACGCGCAGGTGGGCCTGCCCGAGGTCAAGCTGGGCGTCCTGCCGGGCGCGGGCGGCACGCAACGCCTGCCCCGCGTGGTGGGCGCACAGAAGGCGCTGGAGATGATGCTGTCGGGCAATCCGATCAAGGCCACCGAGGCGCAGAAACTCGGCCTGATCGACGAGATCGTGGACGGCGACTTGCTCGCCGGGGCCGTCGCCTTTGCCCGCAGCCACGCCGACGCCCGCCCGTTGCCGCGCATCAGCGAGAGGGACGTGGAAGGTGGCACGCCCGAAGTCTTCGCCGCCGCCCGCGAAGGCATCAAGAAGACGCACCGGGGCCAACTGTCGCCCTCGCTGATCATCGATCTGGCGGAAATGGCGGCCACCAAGCCCTTCCAGGAAGGCTGGGACGCCGAGGCGGGCAAGTTCCTGGAGGCCATGAACAGCCCGCAGTCGCGCGGCCTGCGCCACATCTTCTTCGCCGAGCGCGAGGCGGGCAAGATTCCCGGCATCACCAAGGAGACCCCCACCACCGAGATCAAATCGGCGGGCATCATCGGCGCGGGGACGATGGGCGGCGGCATTGCCATGAACTTCCTGAACGCTGGAATTCCCGTGACCATCGTGGAAACCCAGCAGGAGGCCCTGGATCGTGGCCTGGGGGTCATCCGCAAGAACTACGAGAACACCGCCAAAAAGGGCCGCATCAGCATGGACGACGTGGAAAAGCGCATGTCCATGCTGACGCCCACCCTCGACATGGCTGACCTCAAAGACGCCGACATCATCATCGAGGCGGTCTTCGAGAACATGGACGTGAAGAAGGACATCTTCAAGAAGCTGGATGGCATTGCCAAACAGGGCGCGATCCTCGCCAGCAACACCTCCACGCTGGACGTGAACGAGATCGCCAGCGTTACCTCGCGGCCCGAGCAGGTGATCGGCCTGCACTTCTTCAGCCCGGCCAACGTGATGAAGCTGCTGGAAATCGTGCGGGCCGACAAGACCAGCGACAGCGTGCTGGCAACCAGCATGGCGCTGGCGAAGAAGATCAAGAAGGTGGGCGTGGTGGTGGGCGTCTGCGACGGCTTCGTGGGCAACCGCATGGTTCACCGTTACGGCGACGAGGCCCGCAAGATGGTAGAGGAGGGCGCGAACGTGCAGGACGTGGACGCCGCCATGAACGCCCTCGGCCTGCCGATGGGGCCGTTCCAGATGAGCGATATGGCAGGTCTGGACATCGGTTACGCCATCCGCCAGCATCAGGCGAAAGAGCGCGGCGAACCGAAGCCCGACGGCTGGCTGGACCGCATCGTGGAGCGCGGGCGCAAGGGCCAGAAGACGGCGGCGGGCATCTACGACTACGGCGAAGACCGCAAGCCGAAGCCCAACGCCGAGATGACCCAGCTGATCGCCGATTACCGCGCCGAGAAGGGCATCACCCCGCGCGAGATCACTCAGGACGAGGCCACCAAACGCCTGACCTACAGTCTGGTCAACGAGGGCGCGAAGATTCTGGAAGAGGGCATCGCGCAGCGCGCCGGGGACATTGACGTCATTTACATCTATGGCTACGGCTTCCCCGCTTACCGGGGTGGCCCCATGCAGTACGCCGACGAGCAGGGTCTACAGAACGTGGTGGCCGACTTGAAACAGTACGGCCAGACGCCCGCGCCCCTGCTTCAAAAATTGGCGGATGAGGGGGGGACGTTTGGGGGTTGGGATAAGGCGAAGGGACAGGGCTGAGGCTTGTTCTCAAATCTGATAACATTTCTGGTATGATCTATGCCGCGTAAAGTCCGCGAACTCATCCGCGATCTGGAGCGGGCGGGCTTTGAACTTCAGAGCGTGCGCGGCAGCCACCGAAAGTATGTGCGTGGCGGTGCAGTAGTCATCATCAGCGGCAGCGCAGGAGACGACGTGAAGCGGTATCAGGAAAAGGCCGTGCGCGACGCGATTCAGGACGAGGAGGCGTGAATGTATCTGACCATTGTCAGCAGCGGTGAGCGCAATTGGAACGCCCTCGTTCCCGAATTGCATTGCATCGTCACTGCGCCCGGCCACGCGGAAGTGCTCAAATTGGCGGGCGAAAGCATCGCGGTGGCTTTGGAAGATCAGCCGCATCATGTCGCACAGATTAAAAGTCTTGAAGATTTAGACACTGATTTGCGTGCCGATCTGGACGGCTCCGAAGAAATCGTCTTTCTAAATCCCGCCCCCATGAACCCGGTCAGTCTAGAGATTGAACACGCCCTGAATAATGCTCAAGTCTCTCAAGCCGAACTCGCCCGGCGCATCGGCAGCAGCCGCTCGGCGGTCAATCGCCTCGTCAACCCGTTTTACTGGGGCCACTCGCTGGACGTGCTGCGGCGCGTGGCGGCGGCGTTGGATGCTGAAGTTCAGGTCAAGTTTGCGGCGAAGGCGTCTTGACGACTCCAGAATCTTCCGGCAGTGCTAAGCGTCTATTACGAGGTTTAGACGTTTACGAGAGACAAGGCGAGGAGCAGGTTTACCGCTACCGAATGGTGCAAGACCTTGAAACACACGAGTACGCCATAGTTCAAATTGACGGCTGGCACAAGAATTTTGATCAAAGCGGCTGGCACGATCAGGAAAAGTATTTTCAGGAGAACATGGTTGCCAATTGGAGCGACTTCCGTTTTCATCCGACTATCCGCGAAGCCATCGTCGCCTTCTTTGAAGACGCAGACGCAGAGTAAGGAGAATTTTTATGCCCGAAGCAGTCATCGTTTCCACCGCCCGCACCCCCATCGGCAAGGCTTACCGGGGTTTCCTCAACGACACGCACGGCTCCGATCTGGGCGCGCACGCGGTCATGCACGCCGTTCAGCGGGCCGGAATTGACCCCGCCGAGATCGAGGACGTGATCATGGGCGCGGGCAACCCCGAGGGCGCCACCGGCAGCAACATCGCCCGCCAGATCGCCCTGCGCGCCGGCTTCCCGGTCAGCGTGTCCGGCGTGACCGTCAACCGCTTCTGCTCCAGCGGCCTGAACACCATCGCGCTGGCGGCCAATCATGTGATGGCCGGACAGGGCGAGATCTTCGTGGCGGGCGGCCTGGAAAGCATCAGCCTGACCCAGAACGAACACGCCAACAAGTACCGTTTGCGCGGCGAGTGGCTGATGGAACACAAGCCCGCGATTTATATGTCCATGCTGGAAACGGCGGAAATCGTGTCCAAACGCTACGGCATCTCGCGCGAGGCGCAGGACGAGTACGCCCTGAAAAGCCAGCAGCGCACGGCGGCGGCGCAGGAGGCGGGCAAGTTTGACCACGAGATCGTTCCCATGACCGCCACCATGAAGGTGCAGGACAAGGCGACGGGCGAGATTTCCGAGCAGACGG
The DNA here is from genome assembly GCF_006335125.1 of Deinococcus radiopugnans ATCC 19172. Classification (NCBI taxonomy): domain Bacteria; kingdom Thermotogati; phylum Deinococcota; class Deinococci; order Deinococcales; family Deinococcaceae; genus Deinococcus; species Deinococcus radiopugnans. The sequence continues at coordinate 9,076 of NZ_VDMO01000010.1, read as the reverse complement.
TGACCCGCAAGCTGGACGAGGGCAACCGCCCCGACACCACGCTGGAGGGCTTGCAGAAGCTCAAGCCCGTCTTTGAGGGCGGCGTGATCACGGCAGGGAACGCCTCGCAACTGTCGGACGGCGCGGCGGCGGTGGTGGTCATGGACGCGGATGTGGCCCGAGAGCGCGGGCTGGAGCCGCTGGGGCTGTTCAAGGGCTTCGCGGTGGCCGGTTGCGAACCCGACGAGATGGGCATCGGCCCGATCTACGCCGTGCCCAAGCTCCTGAAGCGCCACGGGATGACCGTGGACGACATCGATTTGTGGGAGCTGAACGAGGCGTTTGCGGTGCAGACGGTGTACTGCCGCGACAAGCTGGGCATTGATCCCGAGAAGTACAACGTCAACGGCGGGGCCATCTCCATCGGCCATCCCTACGGCATGAGCGGCGCACGCCTGACCGGCCATATTCTGCTGGAAGGCAAGCGCCGGGGCGCAAAGCATGTGGTGGTGACCATGTGTGTGGGCGGCGGTATGGGCGCGGCAGGATTGTTCGAGGTGTTGTAAAAAGTGGATATTCATGAGCAGGAAGTGGCTGCTGTAAGATTCTTACGTCACCACAATTTTGATATCTTTGAAGATCTCGTAGCTAGGACTTATAATTTCATGAGTGACGTGCTTAGGATATTGCCGAATGAAAATCCTGACGGTAACGCCTTCGTAGCTTCTACACTCATATTTTCTAGATTAATGCAGGATCTTCGTTGCGTGCATCTGTGCGCCTTGCGAGGTTATCCCTCAGCCGCTGGGACAGTAGCAGCATCTATATGGGAGTTATCCTATGAGATAAGGTTTCTGATCCTTAATCCACATAACGCGGAAAGGTGGTTTAATCATCGGGATATCAAGCATACTGAATCAACCCATTACAATAGATTTAACGAAGTGATGAAGACCCTATTTCCCGAGGATATAGAGAGAAAATTCGCTTCTGATGTTGAATGGAATAATTATTCTTACCTTTGTGCCTTTAAGCATGGCAACTCAATGTTTCAGCAGATTCTAAATATTAGAGAAAATGGCGAAAATGCGGAAATATCTCCAAATCCTGATTTGTCCTGTTTCTCTATTGAATCTTTGTCTCGTATATTATATCATTCATGTAATTATTGCATCTTAAGCGCTAAATTTATCGCAAACGAGTATTGCTCTGAAGATGAAAGATCGCATTTATCAATCAAGCTAGAAAAATTACAGCATGATTTAAAAAATTGTATCGATGCAGTCTTACCTAAATCGGCTGAAGATATTTAGGAGGTTCCACCATGCCCCTTGATCCCGCCCTCAAAGAAGTCCTGCTCCAATTCGCCGCCGCGCCTCAACCCAATGGTCTGGAGGAGATGCGGCAGGCCGTCATCGCCACCTCGGCCCGCACGCCCAAAAGGACGATCACCGGCGTTTCCGCCCGTGATCTGAGCATTCCCGGCCCCGCCTCGGCGCTGCCCGCCCGGTTGTACACGCCGGAAGGCACGGCCCCGGCGCAGGGCTGGCCGCTGACTGTGTTCTTCCACGGCGGCGGCTTCGTGGCCTACAACATCGAGACGCACGATCAGGTGTGCCGCGAGCTGTGCGCGGGTGCGGAAAGCGCGGTGCTGAGCGTGGAATACCGTCTGGCCCCGGAGAACAAGTTCCCGGCCCCGGTGGACGATGCCTACGCCGCTTTCACCTGGGCCGCCGCCCATGCCGCCGAACTGGGCGTCAATCCGGCCCGGCTGGGGCTGGCGGGCGACAGCGCGGGCGCGAGCCTGTGCATCGCTGTGACCCAGCGCGCCCGCGACGAGCATGGCCCGGCCATCGCCGCCCAACTGCTGATCTACCCGGCCGCCGACTTCGTGAACACTGAGCGCTACCCCTCGCGCCGGGAGAATGCCGAGGGCTATTTCCTGACTGAGGAGCGCATGAAGTTCTTCGGCCAGATGTACCTCGCGGAAGCTGAACACGGTGCACACCCGCACGTCTCCCCTCTGCACGCCGCCAATCTTAAAAATCTTCCGCCCGCATTGGTGTTGACGGCGGAGTTCGATCCGCTGCGCGACGAGGGCGTCGCCTATGCCGAGGCTTTGCGGGCGGCGGGCAACCGCGCCGAACACCAGCCCGGCCCAGGCATGATCCACGGCTTCGCCAACATGACCGGCGTGTCCCCGGCGGCGGCAGCCCTGATGGACACGGCGGCGGCGTGGCTGGGCCGCGAACTGACACAGGCCGGGTAGCTCTGGCAGCAGCGGGCCAGCCTTCCTCCGGCGCGGGGTGGGCTGGCCCGCTCATTTCCAGTGGGTTCGGAGGCATTGGCCCCCGCCCCCGCCCCCTACAATGCCTCCCATGACCGATTCCTCTACCCGCAAGTCCCCCGAGGTCAGCCGCGAAGACCTCGTGCGCTGGCTGAACGATTACCTCAAGATCGACGCCTACCCCGATCCCAGCATGAACGGCCTTCAGATTGAGGGCACCGGGCGGATTGCTCGTGTCGCCGCCAGCGTGGACACCAGCGTCAAGACCCTGCAGCACGCGGCGGACAGCGGGGCGGACATTCTGCTGGTGCATCACGGCCTGTTCTGGGGCGATCCGCTGGCGGTGACCGGGCCGCACCGCACCCGCCTGCAAACGGCGCTGGCCGCAGACCTCAACCTCTACGCCGCTCATATTCCGCTGGACGCCCACCCCGAAATCGGCAACAACGCCATGATCGCCAATGCGCTGTCGCTGGAGAACCGCGTGCCCTTCGGGGACTGGGCAGGCCACAAGATCGGTCTGGCCGGTGAATTGCCCCTGGAGCAGACCTTGCAGGACTTCGCAGACCGCGTGCAGAAGCTGACCGGCGAGATCTGCCTGGTTCACGGCGGCGGCCAGCCCACCGTCAAGAGGCTGGGCATCGTCAGCGGCGGCGGCGCGGGCGCGGTGGCCGAGGCGGCGGCGATGGGCCTGGACACCCTCCTGACTGGCGAGCCGGAGCACAAGCACTTCTACGACTCCTTTGAAAATGGCGTGAACGTGGTCTTCGCCGGGCACTACGAAACCGAGGTCTTCGGTGTCCGCGCCCTGGCCGCCAAGATCGAGGAGGAGTTTGGCCTGCCCTGGCAATTCCTGCACCACCCGACGGGCCTGTAATCGGTGTTTTCATCGTCTCGGCCCGATACCGGCCTGTTCGTCTCCTTTGAAGGCCCGGAAGGCGCGGGCAAAAGCACCCAGATCGCGCATCTGATCCGGCGGCTGGACGGGCTGAATCTGTCCCACACCGTGACCCGCGAACCGGGCGGCACTCCGCTGGGTTCGCGGGTTCGGGAAGTGCTTCTAGACCCCGAACTGACCATCGATCCGCTGCCCGAGTTCCTGCTGTACAGCGCCAGCCGCGCCCAACTCGTCGCCAACGTCATCCGGCCTGCGCTGGGCCGGGGAGAGGTGGTGGTCTGTGACCGCTACGCCGATTCCAGTCTGGCTTATCAGGGATTCGGGCGCGGCCTGGATGCCGAACTGCTGCGCGACATCACGGCGGCGGCGACGGGCGGGCTGTGGCCCCACCTGACGGTGCTGCTCGATCTCGATCCACAATTGGGCCTGGAACGGGCGGCGCGGCGCGGCCAGCCAGACCGGCTGGAACGTGCCGATCTGGCCTTCCATCAGCGGCTCAGGCAGGGTTTTCTGGAGTTGGCCGATGCAGACCCAGAGCGCTTCCTGGTGCTGGACGCCACCCTGGACGAGGCTGAGCTTGAGCAAAGAATCTGGGAGGCGGTGCGATCCCGTCTCCCCGTCCCAAAAAGTTAAGTGCCTTGAACCTAATATTGCGAGCTTCCGGGAAAACGCCGGAAGCTCTCCACTCCCGGTTCAAGGTACTTTTTCGCCACTCGCTCTGCTCGGTTTGTCTACAAGACAAACGCGGTGTACTTAGAGCCTTAGCGTCGGGGCTGGCCGCGTCCGTTGGTGACTCCCAGCCCCGGCACCTTGACCTCAAAGACCGTGCCCCAGCGCTTGCCGGTCAGCAGCAGCGTGCCACGTTCGGGGACGTAGGCGATGCCGTTGGGGATGTCGTCGAAGGTCAGCGGCTTGCCCAGTTTGGCGGCACCCGCGCTGGCCTCGCGGGTCAGGGCCGACACGTCGATCCAGGCGGTGACCTTCCCGGTTTGCGGATCGATACGGGCAATCCGATCCGTCAGCCAGATGTTGGCGTAGACGCTGCCCCCCACGTATTCCAGCTCGTTGAGGTTCTTGACTGGTTGGCCGCCGTCGGTCACGGTCACGCTGCGCTTGGCGGCAAAGGTCTTGGGATCGCGCCATACCAGCGTGGGCGTGCCGTTGCTCATGATCAGGTCACGCCCGTTGGTGGTCAGGCCCCAGCCCTCGCCGCTGTAGCGGTAGCGCCCCACCTCCTTCATGGTGGTCATGTCGAAGGCGAAGGCCAGCCCGTCCTGCCACGTCAGGTGGTAGGCCAGGCCGCCCAGCACGGTCACGCCCTCCCCGAACGCGGTGGGCAGCGGTGTGGCAATCCTGCCCAGCACCTTGCCGGTCTTGAGTTCCACCCGCCGCACGCCGGACTCGCCCACCAGGCCGGTGCTTTCGATGTAGGTGCCGTCGCCCAGGTACTGCAAGCCCTCGGTGAAGGCGGCGCGGTCATGCGGGTAACGGTTGACGACGGTGGGGGTCAGCACGGGTGGGGTGGTGGGCGCGGCGGGCGCGGAGGAGGGAGCAGGCGAGGTGGACTGGGCCAGCCCCGAATTCAGGGACAGGAGACCGAGCAGAGACAGCAGGAAAGCGGCGCGCACGCCTCTACTGTAGGCAAGGCGGGCGTCAGGTGTCTGACATTTGCCCCAAGATTCTTGAGGGTGCCGGAAGCGGGCTAGACAACTGTGGGGGCGGCCAGCAGACGGGCGGCGCTGCCGCGCACCTGTTCGTCGGGGTCAGCCAGCAGGGCGCGCACCCGGTCAGCCTCGCCCCACTGCGCCAGCGCCCAGGCCGCGGCCTCGCGCACCTCGGGGGCGGGGTCTGCCGCGCCCGCCAGCAGCAGCGGCCAGCCCTGGGGCGCGCGGGTGTTGCCCAGCACGTTCAGCGCGTTGCGGGCCATGCCCTTGCGACGCGGGCGCAGGAAGGCCGTGCCCGCAAAGCGGCGGTTGAACTCCCGCTCGCCGATACCGAAAAAGGTACTCAGATCGGGATGGGCCAGCTCGTGCTGTGGTCTGAGCAACCGCGCCAGCGGCCCGGCCTTCTGTGACCACGGGCAGACCTCGCTGCACACGTCGCAGCCGAACAGCCACTCGCCCATATCGGCCCGGAATTCGGCTGGGATGGGGCCACGGTGCTCGATGGTCAGGTACGAGATGCAGCGCCGGGCATCGATGGCGCGGTCACTCCCAATCGCGTTCGTCGGGCAGGCGGCCACGCACCGGAAGCACCGGCCGCAGCGGTCAGGGTGCGCCTCTCCTGTGCCCTCGAAGGGCAGATCGGTCAGCAGCACCGCCAGCGTGACGAACGCGCCCAGCCGCGTGCTGACCAGCATCCCCGACTTGCCCCGCCAGCCCAGAAACGCGCCCGAGGCAAACAGGCGTTCCATCACCGGGCCGTGATCCACGTAGCCACGCGCCCGGACGCCCAGCGCGGCGGCCTCGGCTTCCAGGCGGGTCAGGAGGGGTTGCAATTGATCGTGGTAGTCAGGTGTCCAGGCGTAGCGGGCGACGCGCCCCACCCGGACGCCGCCGGCGGGCGCAGGCGGTTCCTCGAAGGCGTGCGACACGCCCAGCACCAGCACGCTGCCCACCCCCTCCAGCCGCGAGGACGGATCGGCCCGCACCGGCAGCTGCCGTTCCAGGTAGCTCATGCCCGCGTGCCGCCCGGCGTCCAGCCAGCGGGCGTACTCGTCCACCGCGCTGGCAGGCACCTGCGCCGCCGCCCAGCCCACCGCGTCTGCCCCCAGGCCCTGGGCGAGATCGGCGAGCAGTTCGGCGGGTGCGGTCATGCGGGCCAGTATGCCGCGCCCGCCAGACGAGAAAAGGAGTCTGGTGACCGGGGCCGGGGTTCAGCGGCGGCGGCGCCCGGCACTCCCCATCTTCCGTTCGGCCTGACCCAGCAGAAAGTCGAGGGCGCGGTCCCGTTTGCGCGCCTTGACGTACTTGCCCCGCCTGACTTTCTGACTGCGGCGAATCAGGCCGATCACCTGCAGGGCCATCGGCGCGTAGACCAGGAGTCTGCTCAGGGTGTCGGCGGACGCGCGTTTGCCCTTGACGGCGCGGGTGCGAGGGAGTTTCATGCCTCCATTACGCCACTGTCTCCCCCAGAGTTGCTGAGAACGCCACAGGGGGCGCAGGCCGTCAGCCCCCCCGCTCACCCTTGCCTGACCCCGCGCCGCGCTAGCCTGCGGGATGTGACTGTCGCCGCCGCTCCTGCCCCGCAACCCTGGCTGGTAGTGGTCAATCTCCCCGTGCCAGCGCAGGATTTCAGCGCTCCGCACGGCTGGACGGGCCGTGTTCCTACCGGCTGCCGGGTGCTGATTCCCTGGCGTGGCGAACTGGTGGTGGGGCTGGTGGTGGGCGAGACTGAGCCGCGCGGGTCTTACCGCCTGCGCGAGGCGGTGCAGGTGCTCGACACCCCAGCGTGCCCCTGGGTGTTGCCGCAGACGGTGGCCGGCGTGTGTGCCTGGGCGCACGACGCCCGCATTCCCGCCGGGCTGATCTGGGGCGACCTGCTGGGCGTGGGCTGGACGGCGGATTACCTCCATACCGTTCGCGCCGTGGAGGGGGCGGACCTGAGCGCCTTTGCCCGCAAGGCCCCGACGACGCTGTGGACGGACGCGGCCGCGTTCCACCCCGCCCTGCTGGACGCCGTGCGCGAACAGGGGCTTTTGGAAGAACGCTTCGAGCTGTGTCCCCGCACCAAGACCGTCATTCGCGCCCGCGCGCTGGCTGACGTCCCTGCTGCCGTCCGCGCCGTGGTGGCCTTGCATGCCGTGATTCCGGCCCCCGCGCCCCTGACGCCCAGGCAAACGCACGCCCACGCCTGGCTGAGTGAATATGGGCCGCACGACACGCTAAGCGGCTGGGCCAAAGCGGCGGGCGTCAGCGCCAGCGTCGTGACCGGTGTTTTGAACGCGGGCGGCGCGCAGTACGTCCAGTCGGCAGCCCCACCGCCGCGTGCCTGGGCATGGCTGAGCGAGGCCGGGCCGCAGGACACCCTGAGCGGCTGGGCCAACGGCGCAAGTGCGGACGGCGTGCCGCTGTCGCCCACCGCCGCCGGAACGCTGCTGGCGCGCGGCTGGGCCGACACCGTGCAGGTGCTTGCGCCGCCGCCCGCGCTGCCGGAGGCCGTGCCTGCGGCCATGAACGACGACATGCCAGACCGCCTGCCCGAGGCCCCGCTATGGCGCCTGCACGGCGGGCGGGCCGCGTCGCGCTTCCGCACCCTCGCGCCGCGTGTGCTGCGGCTGCTGGGTCAGGGCCGGGGCGTGCTGGTCCTGGCCCCCGATCACGCCACGCTGCGCCGCGCCTGGGAGGGGCTGTCGGGCCTGGCGGCCCACGCGGGAACCCGCGCCGTGCAACTCAGCGGGCAACTCAATGAAAATCAACGCGCCCACACCTGGGAGCTGATTCGCAAGGGTGCGGCCCGGCTGGTCATCGGCAGCGCCCACGCCCTCGCCGCGCCGCTGCAAGACCCCGCCCTGATTGTGGTGCTGGAGGAGGGCAGCGACGCCCACAAGCTCTTGTCCGGTTCGCGGGCCTTCGTGCCGGACCTCGCCGCGCGGGTGGCTGCTGCCCACGACATCCCGCTGGCCGCCCTGGGAGCCACGCCCGCCGCCGAGAGCGTGCCGTGGCCGGGGGCCGTGTTGCCTCCTCCGCGCACGCGCGTGCATGTCGTGGATTACGCCACGCCCCCCGAGCAGCCCACCCTCGGCCCCCTGAGCGGCGCCCACCTGGGCATCGGGGACATGGGCTACCCCATCAGTCATGATCTGGCCCGGCTGCTGCGGCAGGTGCAGGAACGCGGACGTCAGGCCGTGCTGCTGGCCCCCCGGCGCGGGTATTCGGCGCTGCTGCGTTGCCCCAGCTGCGAACACACCCCGCAGTGCCGCAATTGCGACGTGCCGCTGAGATTCCATCAGGCCACCCGCCAGATGACCTGCCACCAGTGCGGCTACCACGAATCCATGCCGGACCGCTGCGACAACTGCGGCGAGCAGATGTGGAAGGCGCGCGGCCCCGGCACCGAATGGATCGCGCAGGAGGTGGGCCGGTTGTTGCCGGGCATGCCGGTGTACCGCATGGACAAGGATCAGCAGGATTCCCTGGCCCCGCTGCACGCCGGGGAGCCGGGGGTGGTGGTGGGCACGCAGCTGCTGCTCTCGCACGACGCGCCGCCGGATCTGGCGCTGGTGGCGGTCACGCTGGCCGACACCTGGCTGAACGTCTCGGACTTCCGCGCCTCCGAGCGCTATCACCGGCTGCTGCGGCAACTGGCCGAGTGGCACCCGGCCCGCGCGCCGCTGCTGGTGGTGCAGACCTTTCAGGCCGATCACCCGGCCCTGAAGGTGCTGGCCGAGGGCCGCGACACCCTGGCCTACCCGGCAGCCGAGGAACGCGCCCGCAAGGCGCTGGGCTACCCGCCGCATGCCCGGCTGGCCCAGGTGGAGGTCACCGCCCGCGAGGCCAAGCGCGCCCAGGCAGCGGCAGCAGAACTGGCTGAAGCGCTGCATGGCGCGGGAGCCACTGCCCAGGAAGTCCTCGGTCCCGCGCCCAGTCCGGTGGCCCGCCTGCGCGGCGTCTACCCGTACCACCTATTCCTGCGCGCCCGCAACGACGCCCGGCTGGCCGAGTTGCTCAAGGTGCTGGATACCCGGACTTGGAAGGCGCGGGTGCGGGTGGACGTGAACCCACGCGGCGGGCTGTAGGCATCAAAGAAGCCCCCTCCACCTGGGAGAGGGCCTTTCCTCGACGGCTAATACGGACTCCGAATAAATCGTTTACAGTAAAAGGATCAAACAGTCTGCTTTTACCCAACCCCTCCAGCATTCCGCTGAAGATTTCTGGAGCCTCTTTGAAGCCAGTACCTGCGCCGTCGAGCGT